>WGAH01000320.1 GCA_015489145.1 Deltaproteobacteria bacterium | reverse complement strand
GGTCGACCTCGCCCTCGCCGCCGGGGCGAGCTTCGCGCCGCTCGCCCCGGCGGCGAGGGCGAGGTCGACCAGCGCGTCCAGGGCCGGGGTGCTGACGCCGATCTCGGCGAGCAGGCGGTGGTTCTCGGTCAGCAGCCCGCCGACGGGCTCGCCGGCCCGCAGGGCGGCGATCACGGCGCGGGCCGCCTGGCCGATGCGCGCCAGCACCGGGTCGACGGCCGGGCGACGCGCGGCGACGGCGGCGACGAGGCGCGCGGTGTCGCCGGCCACGCCGCTGTCGAGCACCACCAGGGGGTCCGTCGGCGGCGGCACGGGCTCGGGCGCCTCGCCCCGGCGGTAGGCCAGGGCGCCCCCGAGCGCGATCACCGTGTGGTCGACGCCCGAGGGGTTGCCGTGAAAGACGCGCTCGACGGCGAAGCCCTCGCGGATGCAGGTCGCGGGGTCGGCCTCGCCCCCCGCCCAGCGCGCCCGGGCCCGCACCAGGGCCACCGCCAGGGAGGCCGAGGACCCCATGCCCCGCCCGACGGGCACGTCGCCCTCGATGCGAACGGCGAGGCCCTCGGGCGGCAGGACCGCCGCCAGGGCCCGGCGCAGGCGCGGGTCGGGCTCGCCGTCCTCCAGCCCCGTCGGGCCGGGCCGGGGCGCGAGGCGCACCCGGGTGAAGCGGTCGACCGCCACCGCGACCGCCGGGTGGCCGTAGACCACCGCGTGCTCCCCGGCGAGGATGAGCTTGGCCGGGGCCCGGCCCTCGGCGGTGCTCACCCGGCGCTCCGCAGGGCGGCGAGGGCGGCGCGGGCGGCGTCGGCCGACCAGTCGTCGGCCTCGGCCATGCGGGCCACCACGGCCTCGACCTCGTCGGGGCGCGCGCCGGCCTCGGCGGCCACCCGCCGGGCGTGCAGGCGCATGTGCCCGCGCTGGATGCCCTCGGTCACGAGGGCCCGCAGGGCGGCGAGGTTCTGGGTGAGGCCCACCGCGGCCATGATGCCGGCGAGGGTGCGCGCGTCGGGGTCGCCCAGCAGCTTGAGGTTCGTCCGCACGGTCGGGTGGCGCCGGGTGGCCCCGCCGACGGTGCCGACCTGCATCGGCACCTCGATGGAGCCGTGCAGGGCGCCGTCCTCGCACACCCAGCGCGTGAGCGTGCGGTACCGGCCGTCGCGGGCCGCCCAGGCGTGGGCCCCGGCCTCGATGGCCCGCCAGTCGTTGCCGGTGGCGAGGGCCACGGCGTCGATGCCGTTCATCACGCCCTTGTTGTGGGTGGCGGCCCGCCAGGGATCGGCCCAGGCGAAGCGGTAGGCGCGGGCGATGCCCTCGGCCACCTCGCGCCCCGGGACCTCGCCGGCGTCGAGGAGCGCGTAGGGGATCGCGCAGCGGGCCCGGGCCATGCGCCGGCTGGCGAGGTTGCTGAGGATGCGAAGGCCCACCCGCCCGCCGGTGATGCGCTCGACCGGGCCGGCCAGCCGCTCGGCCACGGTGTTGACCATGTTGGCGCCCATCGCGTCGGCGCAGTCGAGGTAGAAGTGCAGGACGAGCATGTCCTCGACGGCCTGCCCGGGCTCGTCGTAGCGCACCGCCCGCACGCTCATGCCCCGCAGGCCGCCGCCGTGACGCTCCAGCGCCGGGTGGACGCGGCGGGCGAGGGTCGCGAGCTCGTCGAGGGCGGCCTCCAGGCGGCGCCGCGCGGCCTCCGGGTCGTCGAGGCCCCAGACCTGCACCTGCCCGATCATCACCGAGCGGTCGGCCTCGGTGTGGAAGCCCCCGGCCTCGCGCACGAGCTTGGCCATGTGCGAGGCGGCGGCGACGACGCTCGGCTCCTCCACGACCATGGGAACCAGCACGTCGCGGCCGTCCACCCGCATGTTCAGGCCGATGCCGAGCGGCAGCTCGAAGGTGCCCACGGCGTTTTCCACCATGAGGTCGGCACCCTCGACGCCGAGGGCGCCGGGGTCGAAGGCGGCGATGTCGGCCGGGTCGAGCGAGGCGGCGCGCGCGAGCCGGGCGCGCCGCTCCGCCACCCCGAGCCGGTAGAAACCGGGGAACCGGCTGCTGGCGGCCATGGGCCCTTCCGGGATGAGCGGCTGGTGTCAGACCTGCTCGAGGGTCCCCTCGTAGAAGGAGTCGAGCACCGCCTTGTAACGCGCCTCGACGAGCTTGCGCTTCACCTTCTGGGTCGGGGTGAGCTCGCCGGTCTCGATGCTGAAATCCGCCGGGAGGATCGCGAACTTCTTGATGGTCTCGTAGCGCGCCAGGCCGCTGTTGAGCTGGTCGACGGCCTTCTGGATCTCGGCCTTCATCTCGTCGAGCTTCGTGATCTCCTCGTAGGAGAGCCCGGACTTGCCGTGCTCGGCCGCCCACTTCTTCGCCGCCTCGGCGTCGAGGGTCACCAGCGCCGTGCAGAAGTTCCGCATGTTGCCGTGGACGAGCACCTGGCTGATGAGCGGGCTCAGCAGCTTGAGCTTGTTCTCGAGCTCCTGCGGGGCGACGTACTTGCCGCCGGAGGTCTTGATCAGGTCCTTCTTGCGGTCGGTGATCTTGAGGAAGCCGTCGGCGTCGAGCTGGCCGATGTCGCCGGTGCGAAGCCAGCGCACCCCGTCCTCGATGGAGAGGGTCTCGGCGGTGACCTCGGGGAGGTTGTGGTAGCCGCGCATGATGCCCGGGCCGCCGAGGAGGATCTCGCCGTCGCTCTCGTCGATGCGGACGAGCACGCCGGGGAGCGCCGGGCCGACGGTGCCGAAGCGGTACTTGTCGGGGCGGTTGACGCAGCTCGCCGCGCTGGACTCGGTGAGGCCGTAGCCCTCGATGATCAGCATCCCCACGGCGTGGAAGAACTCGGCGATCTCCTTGGACAGGGGCGCGGAGCCCGAGATGAAGAAGCGGATGCGCCCGCCAAAGCGCTCCTGCACCTTGCTGAACACCAGCTTGTGGGCGATGCGCTCCTTGACCGCGAGGAGCCCCCCGGGCTCCCGGCCCTGCTGGCGCAGCCGGCTGCACTCCCGGCCGACGGCCAGGGCCCAGGTGAAGATGCGGAACTTCAGCCCGCCGCCCTCCTTGGCGCCGGCGACGATCTTGTTGTAGACCTTCTCGAAGACGCGCGGCACCGCGGCCATGAAGGTGGGCCGCACGACGGCGAGGTTGTCGACGATGCGGTCGATGCGGCCGTCCACCGCGGTGGGCACGCCGATGCGGATCGCGATGGCCTCGAGCACCTTGCCGAAGGAGTGCGCCAGCGGCAGGAACAGGTACTGCCGGTCGGCCGGCGAGATCATGCCCACCTTGTCGACGGACTCGCCCTCGAAGACCCAGGCCTCGTGGGTGAGCTCCACGCCCTTGCTGCGGCCGGTGGTGCCCGAGGTGTAGATGAGGGTGGCGAGGTTGTCCGGCTTGAGGGCCTTGACGATCTCGTCGATGCGGCCGGGGTTCTCCTTGTTCCAGGCGTCGCCGGCCTTCTCGAGCTCGTCGAGGGTCAGCACGAAGCCGTCCTCGCCCCCGCGCCCGGTGATGTTGATGATGCGGACCACCTCGGGGAGCTGGTCGCGGACGCTGAGGATCTTGTCGAGCTGCCCGTCGTCCTCGACGAAGATGAAGCGCGAGCCCGAGTCGGTGACGATGAAGGCGCACTCCTCGGCGGTGTTCGAGGGGTAGATCGTCGTGGTCGCCCCGCCGGCCGAGAGGATGCCGAGGTCGATGAGCAGCCACTCGACGCGGGTGGAGGAGAGGATCACGCAGCGGTCCTCGGGGTTCAGGCCCTGCGCGAGGAGCCCGCCGGCGATGGCGCGCACCCGGGCGTCCACCTCGGCCCAGGTCAACGACTTCCACGTCTCCTTGCCGCCCTCGGACACCGGGAAGCTGAAGGCCTCGGTGTCGGGCGTGCTCTTGACGCGGTGCTGGAACATGGCGGGGAAGGAATCGAAGGATGCGGCGCCCACGGTCACTCCTCGTGCTGGTGCGGGACGGCCCGGGCGGGCCGTGTGCCTGCCGGGCGGCGTCGCCGGGGGGGACGACGCC
>WGAH01000319.1 GCA_015489145.1 Deltaproteobacteria bacterium | reverse complement strand
GCTCGAAGGCGCCCTCGAATCACCCGGCGGGGTTCGCGGCTTCGAGGTCGCCTTCTCGCGGGCGCTCCTCGACCGCCTGCGGGCCGCCGACGCCGACGCCGACCCGCCGCCCCTCGGCCGCCGGAGCCGCGCCTGGTTCGGCCTCGTGATCCGGTCCACCCTCCTCGGCAAGCTGTTTCGCCCCCTCGGCTCCCCCGCCGCCGGCCTGGGCCTGGCCCTGGTGGGCATCCGGGTCGCCGCCCTCGGCCAGCCCCTCGACGCCGACGGCTTCGCCGACCACGAGGCCGTCGGCCGGGCCTACGCCGCCTGGTCCCGGCTCACCTCGAACGAGGCGGTGCTCCGCGTCCTCCGCGCCGCCCGCCCGGCCCTGGTCGACGCCTTCCTCCACGCGACCTGAGGGCCGCCCGACGGCGGATCACTCGGGCTCGACGAGGGCGCGCATCTCCGGCGGGATGCGCGTGGCGCGGCGGCGCACCAGGTCGAACATGACGAAGACCACCTTCGCCTCGCAGGCGAGCGTGCCGTCCGGCAGGAGCACGCGCTGCCGGATCGTGCCCTTGACCCCGTTGGCCGCCACCAGCCGGGTCTGGACCGTCAGCTCGTCGTGGAGCCCCACCTCGCGGCGGTAGTCCACCTCCAGCCGCACCACCGCCGGCCCGGCCGCCGGCTCGCCCCGGCCGGCGGCGCGCACGAGGTCGCGCCCGGACAGGCCGGCCTCCTCGGCCCACTCCCACCGCGCCCACTCGAGGATCTCGAGGAAGGCGGCGTGGTTGAGGTGGCCGAAGGCATCGAGCTGGGTGGATCGCACCTTGATGCGGGTCTCGTGCATGAAAACCCCCTGGATCCGGCCGCCTATCGCGGGCTCACCCGCGCCGCCCGCCCGGCGGCAACCTGACCGGGATCGCAACCGGGGCGACCGGTTTTGACGCTGCCCGGTCCTGGCCATTACCGCTGTTCCGGATGGTTCTCGACCGTGGTCGAGAAGCCGCGACACCCTTCCCCGCACCGGCGGGCCACTGATCCAGGAGAGCGAGCCATGGGTATCAACGAGCGGCGCGAGCGGGAGCGCCAGCGCCGGCGGGCGGACATCATTCGCGCCGCCGCCGAGGTCTTCGCCGAGCGGGGGCTCGAGTCGGCCAGCATGGACGCCATCGCCAGCCGGGCCGAGCTGGGAAAGGCGACGCTCTACTACTACTTCCCCAACAAGAAGGCGTTGTTCGACGCGGTCCTCGCCTCGGGCATCAAGCAGTTCCTCCTCGACCTCGACGCCGAGGGCCCCGACACCCGCGACCTCCCCTCGGCGGTCGAGAGCATCCTGCGGGCCTACGTCACCTTCTTCCAGGCCAACCGCCCGCTCATGCACCTCCTCGCCCCCCACCTCGTGCAGCTCAACCTGCGTCCCCAGGGCGAGGGGGAGACCCGCGACGAGGGGCTCCCCGCCACCCTGCTCGTGCCCCAGCAGCTCTACCTCGCGCGCATGGACGAGCTGCTGAGCCGTTCCCCCTGGAGCGAGCGCCGCCACGCCTTCATGGCCTTCATCGCCGACGTGGTGCTCGTGCTCTCCCAGCTCGTGGCCCGGGGCATGCACGAGGAGGCCGAGGAGCGCGTGGCCTTCTACGTCGACCTCGTCCGCGGGCGCCTCGCCGCCGGCGACTGAGGGGCGGCCCGCCGCGCCCCCTCCCCCCGGGCCGGCGCCGCGGGGAGGGCGCGCTCAGGGGTTGAGGCGCGTGAGGATCTCGGGGTTCTCCTGCTGCATCGCCAGCAGCGAGTGGCAGGTGTTGCAGCCCTGCGAGATCGCCTCGCCGTCCTCGGTCTCGTGCTTCCCGTCGTGGCAGCGGAAGCAGCCGGGGGAGTTCCAGTGCCCCAGGTTGCTCGGGTAGGTGCCCCAGGTGATGTTCATCTCCGGGAAGACGTTGCCCTCGTAGATGTGCACCAGGCCGGCGATGGCCGCGTCGATGGCCTCGCCGCGGCTCGCCGCCACCTCCGGGTAGTTCTCCTCGTAGAAGGATCGAATCGCCCGGGCGATGCCCGCCTCGGCGGCCTCGTGGGAGTCGTACCCGGCCTGGATCGCCGTGAGGCCCTCGCGCTTGATGTAGGGCAGGGTGCGGTCGATCTCGCCGTTGAGGATCGCGAGGTCCACCGCGTCCCCCGGCACCTGGTAGACGTGGGTGGGGCGGTTGTGGCA
>WGAH01000318.1 GCA_015489145.1 Deltaproteobacteria bacterium | reverse complement strand
GGTCGACGGCAAGAACGCGATCACCTGGAAGCGCAAGACCGAGAGCGAGGCCGAGTTCAAGGACCGGGTGCGCCAGAAGGTCAACGGGGAGCGCGACATCCTCGTCAAGCCTCCTGACGACGGGAGCAGCAAGTTCAAGAAGTGGGCCAAGGAAAACGTCCTCGCCAACGCCACGGTGATCGACAAGCGCACGCGCCTCGCCCACGCGGCCTGGTACGAGGACGAGTTCAAGGACCAGGAGGGCTTCCTCGGCTCGAAGGCCAAGGGCAGCACCCAGGTCGGTTCCGTCGACGCCCACGGCCAGGTCAAGGCGAACTTCGGCCCCGAGTCGGCGAGCGTGAACGCCAACGTGAGCGCCAAGGCGGCCCTCCTCGACTTCACGCGGCGCTGGGAGTGGGACACCGACCCCTTCACCATCGCCGGCGAGAAGCTGACCGGCCGCTTCTACCTGTTCGTCAGCGGAATGATCGGCGCCGAGGCGGCGGCGCACATCGACGCCAACGTCAAGCTGCTGAAGGGGAAGAAGGAAGCCGACCCGGACGCCCTCCTCGCCGGCACCGGCCTGGAGGTCGACCCGGCCACCGGCAAGGCGAAGGAGGCGAAGAAGTCGCTCGGCGGCGAGGCCAAGGCGAGCGCCAACGCCTTCGTCGGGGCCAAGGCCACCCTCGGCGCCGGGCTGGCGGCCTACTGGGATCGCAAGGACGTCAGCGAGTACGGCGCCCAGATCGCCGGGGCCGCCGAGGCGCTGTTCGTGCCGCTCTACGCGGTGAACCCGGGGCTGGCCTGGATCGCCGAGCAGGCCGGTGGGGTCGAGTTCGCCGAGAAGATGATCCACAAGTTCTTCGACTGGGCCGGGGCCGCCGCGAAGGTCAACCTCATGGGCATCGAGGCCCTCGTCGAGGGCTCGGTGGGCATCGGCGGCAAGGTCGAGGCGGCGGTGGGCTTCCAGCACGGCAAGCTCACGCTGACGGCGGCGGCGAGCGGCACCGTCGGCGTCGGCCTCGGCTCGACGGTGCGGATCAACCTCGACCTGCTGGAAGGCGCCCGCTTCGCGCTCATCGTGGGCGGGGTCTTCGAGCCGGCGGCCCGGAAGTGGGTGGAGCAGAAGGTCGCCGAGCTGTCCGACGACATCGGCGACCTGGTGGACGGCATCCTCGACTGGTTCAGCGCCGACGACAAGGTGCGGGACGCCGTGGCCCACCGGGCGCACGAGCTGGTGGGGCCCGCCGAGCGGGCGAAGATGATCGAGACGATGCTGTCGGGCTTCACCGGCGACGACGACGAGCAGGCGATCCTCACCATCCTCGAGTTCAGCAGGAAGAAGGGCGACCTCCAGCAGGTCCTCGCCATCGTGCCCGCCGACGACATCCTCTGGGATCTCGACGGCGAGGAGGACACGAAGGCGCGGAAGATCCTCGGCGTGAAGTGAGGGGGGCGCGTGTCCGCACCGGAGGTCACCGCGCCCGAGGCCGTCGTCGAGGCCTTCTTCGCGGCGGCGCGCTCCGGCGAGGCGGCGGCGGGTGAGCGCCTCGCCTCGGTCGCCGGCTGGCTCGCCGGGGGGCAGTCGGCGGGATCGCTGTTCCGGCAGGTGGCGCGCAAGGGGCTCGACGCCCGCGTGGCCGGCGCGGCCGACGTGCGCGTGGACCGGGCCGCCGTGCCGGTGGAGGTGGGCGGGGGGCGCCTGGCGGTGCTGCTCGCCCGCTTCGGCGCCGAGGACTGGGCGGTGGAGGGCGTCGCGCGCGAGCCGGCCCACGCCGACCTCTACCTGCGGGGCCTGCTGCCGGCGGTGCTGGATTGGGCGGAGCTGCCGGCGGTGCCCGGGGCCGAGGCGGCGGCCCGGCGCGCCCTCGAGGCGGCGGCGCGGAGCTGGAAGCCCGACGATCCCGACGCCTCGGCGGAGGCGGTCGCCGGCCTGCCCGTCGCCCTGCGGGCCCGCGCGGCCCACCTCCACGAGGAGGGGCGTCCCATCGAGGTGATCGGTTCCCGAGGCCTCCCGGCCCTCGGCCGCGCCGTCGTCGAGGCGCGCGGGGGCGAGGGCGAGACCTGGTGGCTGTACCTGCACCGCCCCGACGCCAGGGCGGGCTGGCAGCCCTACGACGCCGCCGCCACCCGTTCCTGGGGGCGCCTGCTGGCCTGGAGCGCCGCGGGAGAGGGGGCGGACGGCTGATTCCCCGCCGCGGCGGGGCGCTCAGGGGCAGCTCGGCCCGGCGCCGGGGGTGCCGGCGTTGCCCGTGTCGTAGGCCGCGCCGGTGTCGGCGGCGCACCAGCTCGCGGCGTCGTCGTTGCTCGTCGCGTCCAGGGCCGCCGCCCGCAGCTCCATCGACCGGCCGGCGCGCACCGGGAAGGTGGCGTCCCAGGCCACCGCGTCCACCAGGGTGCCGGCCACCGACAGGCTGAGGGTGTCGGCGGTGGCGAGGCTGATGGCCGCCGCCGCCGGGCAGGTGGCGGAAAAGTCGGTCCAGGCGTTGTCGGCCCAGTCGTAGCCGCAGGCCGCCCCGCCCACGTCGGCGCCCGAGGCGCACAGGAGGGCCAGCTCGCCGGCGGGGATGGCGAGGGCGGCGTCCACGCTCACGCACACCGACATTCCGCCGGAGTCCACCGCGATCTCCCAGCCGTCCAGGGCCAGGTCGCGGCCCGAGGTGTTGAAGACCTCGACCCACTGCACCCCGGCGCCGAGGGGCGCGACCATGACCTCGACGATCACGAGGTCTCCGGCGGCGACCAGGTCCTCGTCCACCCAGCCGTCGCAGTCGGAATCGGCGCCGTCCCCGTCGGCGTCGCCGGCGTCGGGGTTCACGGCGGGGTCGGCGTCGTCGCAGTCGGAGCCGTCGGCGACGGCGTTGGAAGGCTGCTGGCAGGCGAGGGAGGCGGTCGTGGGGTCGCCGTAGCCGTCGGCGTCGGCGTCGGCGTACCAGGTGGAGGCGGAGGCGGGGTCGAGGTCGGGGTCGTCGTCGTCGACGAGTCCGTCGCAGTCCTCGTCGGTGAGCCCGCCGTCGCAGACCTCGGTGGCGCCTGGGTGGACGGCGGGGTCGTCGTCGTCGCAGTCGGAGTCGTCGGCGACGGTGTTGGAGGGCTGCTGGCAGGCGAGGGAGGCGGTCGTGGGGTCGCCGTAGCCGTCGGCGTCGGCGTCGGCGTACCAGGC
>WGAH01000317.1 GCA_015489145.1 Deltaproteobacteria bacterium | reverse complement strand
CGGGCAACGCCGCCGGCGGGGAGGGGGGCGCGGTGGTGGACGACGGCCCGGTCGGGGCGGTGGAGGCCACCAACAACGTCTTCCTCGAGAACATGGCCGACACCGGGGCCGGCTGGCTGGAGCGCGGCAGCGGCGCCGAGACGGAGCTGGTCAACAACAGCTTCGTCGGCAACGACGCGAGCAGCGCCGGCGCGCACCTCTACCTCGACGACGCCCGGCTCTCCTTCGTCAACGGCATCGCCTGGGAGGGGCAGGACGGCGGCGGGATCTACGCCGACGCCGCCAGCGTCGCCGTCTCGGACTTCTACTACTCGGACGTGGCCGACAACGCCGGCGGCGACTGGGTGGGCGCCGCCTCGGACCCCTGCGGGAGCAGCGGCGACATCTGCGACGACCCGGCCTTCCGCACGCTCAGCCTGGACGGCGACGCCAGCAACGACGACCTCCACCTGTCCCTGTGGAGCCCCTGCCTCGACACCGGCTCGCCGGCGCTCAGCGATCCCGACGGCACCCGCTCGGACATGGGGGCCTACGGCGGGCCCTATGCGGCGGCCTACGACCTCGACGGCGACAGCTACTACGACCTCACCGACTGCGACGACACCGACCCGAGCGTCTACCCGGGGGCGGTGGAGACGGCCTACGACGGCGTCGACCAGGACTGCGACGGCGAGGACCTGAGCGACGTGGACGGCGACGGCTGGGACGCGACCCTCGTCGGCGGGGCGGACTGCGACGACGAGGACGCCGACGTCCACCCGGGCGCCGTGGACACCTGGTACGACGGGGTGGACTCGGACTGCGACGGGGCCAGCGACTACGACGCCGACGGCGACGGCTGGGACCACGCGGCCTACGGCGGCCGGGACTGCGACGACACCGACATCCTCGTCAACCCGGGGGTGGTCGAGACCTGGTACGACGGGGTGGACTCGGACTGCGACGGGCACAACGACTACGACGCCGACTACGACGGGCAGGCGGCCGGGGGCTACGGGGGCAGCGACTGCGACGACCAGGACGCCTCGATCTGGCTGGGCGCGCCGGAGACGCCCTACGACGGGATCGACCAGGATTGTGACGGCGACGACCTCGTCGACGTGGACGGCGACGGCTGGGACGCCGAGGTGGTCGGCGGGCTCGACTGCGACGACGGCGACCCGACGATCCACCCGGGGGCCGAGGACGACCCCTACGACGGCATCGACCAGAACTGCGACGGCCTGGAGGATTACGACCGGGACCACGACGGCTACGTCTCGGACGCCTTTGGCGGCGACGACTGCGACGACGACGACCCCCTCGTCCACCCGGGCGCCACCGAGACCTGGTACGACGGTGTGGACCAGGACTGCAGCCGCACCAGCGACTACGACGCCGACCTCGACCAGCACGACGCCGCGGACTACGGCGGCGACGACTGCGACGACGGGGACCCGGCGGTCTACCCGGGGGCCGAGGAGACCTGGTACGACGGCGTGGACGCCGACTGCGCCGGGGACGACGACTTCGACGCCGACGGCGACGGCTGGGACTGGAGCGCCACCGGCGGGCCGGAAGCCGACTGCGACGACGCCGACCCCTACACCTGGCCCGGGGCCGAGGAGCGCTACGACGGGGTCGACAACGACTGCGACGGCTACACCGAGCTCGACGACCGGGACGGCGACGGGCTGGTCGACTGGGACGAGTGGGAGCTGGGCAGCGACGCCGAGAACCCGGACACCGACGGGGACGGCTGGCTGGACGGCGAGGAGGTCGCCGGCGAGCACGGCGACCTCGACGTGCTCGACACCGACCGGGACCAGGTGCCGGACCTCCTCGACACCGACGACGACGGCGACGGCATTCCCACCCGCACCGAGCAGGAGGTGGACGCCGACGGGGACGGCGAGTCCGACCCGGACGTGGACGCCGACGGCACCCCCAACGGGCGCGACCTGGACGCCGACGGGGACGGCTACCCCGACGCCGAGGAGGGCCTCGTGGACCGCGACCGGGACGGCGTGCCCGACTTCGCCGACTACGCCGGGCCCTACCGCGGCGGCGGGTGCAGCAGCGCGCCCGCGGGCCCGGCGGCGCCGGGCGTCCTCGGCTGGCTCGCGCTGCTGGCGGTCGCGAGGAGGCGGCGTTGAACGTGCGCTCACGCGATGCGACAGCCGGCGCGCTCCTCGCGCTGATCGCCGCCTCGGGTGCCGCGCGGGGCGCGGAGGTGGACTACGACCGCCTGGACGCCCGGGGTTTCTGGGTGGCCGACACCGCCAGCGAGCCCTGGCGGCCGGTGCGGCTGGCCTACCCGGCGGCCGGGGGCGGCTGGGACGCCGGGGTGCTCGTGGACATCGCCAGGAACCCGCTCATGGAGGAGCTGCCCGACGGGGACGCGCCGGTGGTCGACCTCCTGAGCAGCGCCCACCTCTACGGCGGGCTCGCCTGGCGGGGAATGCGCTTCGACGCCGCCATGCCCTTCACCCTGTACGGCCACGACCTCGGCGGCGGCTTCGCCGGCACCGGCGACCTGCGGCTCGGGGCCCTGCTGCCGGCCTTCGAGCCCGAGGGCGCGCGCCCCGGGCTGGCCGTGCAGGCCTCGACCTGGCTTCCCACCGGCACCGCGGTGCGCTACTCCGGCAGTCCGGGGGTGTCGGCGGCGGCGGTGGTCGCCGTCGCCCAGGAACTCGGGCCGGTGGGCTGGACGGTCAACGGCGGCCTGCGGGTGGGGCAGACCGCCGAGGCGCGCAACCTCACGGCGGGCAGCGGGCCGGTGGGGGG
>WGAH01000316.1 GCA_015489145.1 Deltaproteobacteria bacterium | reverse complement strand
CATGGAGGGGGAGCGCTTTCCCCTGCACATCGGCGACACCTGGCTCGACCCGGCGCCGGGCTGCCGGCTCGAGGACATCCCCTCGGCCGAGGTGCCCGACCTGCACCGCTACGCCGTGCCGCACGGCCACCCGGCGCTGCTCGCGGCCATCGAGGCGCGCTTCGGCCTGCCCCGGGAGCGGGTGCTGGTGACCGCCGGCGCCACCGGGGGGCTCGGGGCGGTGGCCGGGGCCACCCTCGACCCCGGCGACGCCGTGCTCCTGCTGGCCCCCTACTGGCCGCTGATCCCCGGGGTGGTGCGCGCCGCCCGCGGGGAGCCCGTCGAGGTGCCCTTCTTCGACCGGGCGCGGGGCCCCGAGGGGGTCCGGGCGGCCCTGGAGGCGGCCTGGACCCCGGCGGCGGCGGCGCTGTACCTCAACAGCCCCAACAACCCCACCGGCCGGGTGCTCACCGCCGAGGAGCTGGCCGCCGTCGCCGCCTTCGCCCGGGAGCGCGACCTGTGGATCTGGGCCGACGAGGTCTACGAGGACTACGCCTGGGCGCGCCCCCACCTGCCGGTCGCCCGCCTCGCCCCCGAGCGCACCTTCAGCGTGCACAGCTTCTCGAAGGCCTACGGCATGGCCGGCTACCGCTGCGGCTGGGTGGCCGGGCCCGACGGGCCGGCGATGAAGGGGGTCCGCAAGATCGCCACCCACGCCTTCTACTCGACCCCCACCGCCTCGCAGGTGGCGGCGGCCCGGGTGCTCGAGCGCGGGGCGGACTGGCTGGCCCGGGCGAGCGCCCTGTACCGCGCGGCCGGCCGCGAGGCGGCGGCCATCCTCGGGGTGCCCGAGCCCGAGGGCGGCACCTTCCTGTTCCTCGACGTGGGGCCGTGGCTCGACGAGCGCGGCATGGAGGGCTTCCTGCTGCGCTGCTTCGACCGCAACCTGCTGCTGGCGCCGGGGGGCTCCTGCGGGCCCTCCTACGAGAACCACGTCCGCGTCTGCTTCACGGCGGCGCCCCCCGACGTCGTGCGGCGCGGCGTCGAGCGCCTCGCCGAGCTGCTGCGCTGATTCCCGGGAAGCGCCGGATCAGGCGGCGACGCGCTTGCGGAGGCCGCCGAGGAAGGGCGTCGCGGCGCGCTTGATCTCGGAGAGGGTGCGGTCGTCGAAGCCGAGCAGGCGCAGGGCGGGGTCGAGGCGCTCCGGGTCGGTCGCCTCGTCGAAGGGGGGCGGGTGGCCGAAGTCCAGGGCCTCGGCGAGGTGCCCGGTGACGACCAGCACCGCCTCCTCGCGCGTCTCCGGGGGCTCCTGCCCGCCCATGAAGGTGACGAGGGGGGCGTGCTCGGCCAGCCCCCAGGCCTCGAGCATGCGCCGGGCGGCCTGCGGGGCGCGCAGGGCGAGGCCGGCGCGGAGCTGCCCCAGGGTTGGCCGGGCGTCGGGGAAGCCGTCCACCAGGGTGAGGACGAGGCCGGCGAGGCCGATTTCGTGGAGGAGGGCCACGAGGAAGGCCGTCTCGGGGTCCGCGGTGGTGCGCCGGGCGGTGGCCCGGGCGATGTGGGCGCTCGCCCGGGCGTGGGCCGACAGGGCCCGCATGAAGCCGCCGTAGGCGCTGGAGCGGAAGATCCGCATGCCGAGGGCCGTCTCGATGACGGCGGCCCGCAGCCGGCCCAGGCCGAGGCGGACGATGCCGTGGCGGAGGGAGCGCACCTTCTGGCTGCCGGCGTAGGCGGGCGTGCGGACGAGGTGCAGGACGTGGCCCGCCAGCACCGGGTCGCGCTCGAGGGCCTCGACCACCTGGTCGATCTGCACGTCCTCGTCCTGGGCGAGCTGGATGATGCGAAGCGCCGCCTCGGGGAGGGCCGGCGGCTGGTAGTCCGGGTGGGACCACAGGCGCACGAGGTGGCGCAGCAGTTCGTGGGGCTCGGGTGTCACGGCGTCCATCGCCTCCGGTGCCACCGATCGCATCGGCTCGAAATCGCCGTGCTTGAGCGGCAGGTCGGCGAGGTCGGCGGGCGCCTCGCGGGAGTTCCCGGCGGGGCTGCCGTTTTCGCCGGGGGGCTCAGCGGCGGCGGGCGAGGGGACGGCCGACGCGCACCGCCTCGCCCGGGCGGACGGTCCAGTCCACCCGGTCGGCCTCCAGCAGCAGGATGACGGTGGAGCCCAGCTCGAAGCGCCCCACCTCGGCCCCGCGGTCGAGGGGCACGGGCGGGTCCACCGCCGCCTCCGCCGGCCCGTGGCCGAGGTTGGTCTGGAGGGGCACGAGGTCGGAGGCCATGCGGCCCACCCCGAAGGCGCCGACCATCACCTGCGCCACCGGGCCGAGGTCGGTGTCGAGGAAGAACACGAGGCGCTCGTTGCGGGCGAACAGGTCGGGGACCCGCCGGGTGGCGGCGGGAAAGACCGGCCACAGGCGGCCGGGGCGGTAGCGCCAGGCGACGAGGCGGGCCTCGCGCGGGCAGTGGACCCGGTGGTAGTCGCGGGGCGACAGGTAGAGCACCGCGAAGGCGCCGAAGCGGCTCGCCTCGAAGCCCGGGCGGTCCGGGCCGAGGAGGTCGGCCACCGCCGTGGTGCGGCCGTCGGCCTGGGGGAAGGCCCCGTCGCGGACGGCGCCGAGGGTGTGGACCCGGGCGTCCACCGGGCTGACGAGGACGGCCGGGTCGGGGTCGACGGGGCGGGCGCCGGGCTTGAGGCGGCGCACGAAGAAGTCGGCCAGCGTGGGCCAGTCGTCGAGGGTGCCGTCGGCCTCGTCGAGGTCGACCCGGTAGTGGCGCGCGTACCAGCGCACCAGCGCCCGGTGCAGGAGGCGGGGCAGGCGGCGGCGGGCGAGCCAGCCCATGCCCCGGGCGGCCCGGTTCTTGGGCACGAGGCTGAGGAGGCTGACCACCAGGGCGTCGTTCATCGCGGGCTCCGTCCGGTTAGGCGCGGCGGTGCGGGTCGGCCCGCCCACCTATCCGCCCTCCGCCGGGGAGGCTCCGCATGTTTCCCACGCTGTTCACCGTGCACGGCCTCGGCTTCCACACCTGGGGCCTCATGGTCATGCTCGCCTTCCTGGCGGCGGCGATGGTGGCCCACCCCCGGGCGGCGAAGGTCGGCATCGATCCGGACGCCCTCGTGCCGCTCTACCTGCTCAGCGTGGTGCTCGGCCTGGCCGGGGCGCGGCTGCTGCACTTCACGATGGCCGAGCCCGCGGTCTTCTTCGCGCACCCCCTGAGCTACTTCGACCTGGGGCAGGGCGGCTTCGCCTTTTACGGCGGCGTCGTGGTCGCGGGGCTGGGGGGCGCGATCTACGCGCGCCTGCGCGGCATTCCGGTGCTCAAGCTCGCCGACGTGGCGGCGCCGGCGATCATGCTGGGGCTGGCGGTCGGGCGCGTCGGCTGCTTCTCGGCGGGCTGCTGCCACGGCTCCCGCTGCGGCCTGCCCCCGGCCTCGACCCTGGTGGACCTTCCCGGCGGGTCCGTCGTGACGACCCACGGCTTCCCCTGGATCGCCCTGGTGTTCAAGAAGGGCGTGGGCGTCGGGGCCATCCACGACGTGCCGGTCTACCCCACCCAGCTCTGGGCCTCGCTCGGCGCCTTCCTCATCTTCCTGCTCCTCGACCTGCTCTGGCGGCGGGCGCGGATCTTCGACGGGGTGGTCATGGCGGCGATGCTGCTGATCTACGCCGCCGAGCGCAGCGCCATCGAGGTCTTTCGCGGCGACACCGTGCGCGGCCTCTACGAGATCGCCGGGCACCGCTTCAGCACCTCGCAGCTCGTCAGCGCCGGCATGGTGCTGCTGGCCCTGCTGATCGGCGTCGTGGGCCTGCGGCGGGGGCGCGCGCCGGAGACGCCCTTCGAGCCCCCCGACCTCGACGACCTCCCGGAGCTGCCCGAGGACGAGCCGCCCGGCGAGGCCTGAAGCGGGGGCGCTCAGGCGCCGGTATCGTAGGTTCCGGTGTCGCCGCCGCAGGTCCAGCCGGCGTCGTCGTCGGCGGCCTGCTGGTCGTCGAGGGCGATGGCGCACTCGTCCTGGAGGTCGGCGCCGGCGCCGGCGTAGGTGGCCTGGAGGTCGGCGCAGTCCACCTCGTCGGGGTGGCAGGTACACATGTAGTCGACGTACTCGCCGCAGGGATCGTCGTCGACGCAGCCCGCCGACGCCAGGGCGGCGAGGAGGAGGACCGGGCGGAGGGCTTTCGGCATAGGGTGGGTCATGGCTGGCTCCCGCTGAGCTGGCGGACACGCGAACGGGCCGGGGGCTTCCCGGCGGACGGGGACAGCGTATGCCGATGGGCGCGAGGGACGGAAGGCGGCTGGCGGTGGTCACCGGGGCCACCGGCGGCATCGGCGGGGCGGTGGCCCGGGCGCTGCTGCGCGAGGGCTGGACGGTGGTGGGTTCGGGGCGCGACCAGGACGCGCTGGCGAGGCTGGCGGACGGGGGCGTGGTGCCGCTCACCCTCGAGGTCACGGACGCCGGCTCGGTCGAGAGCTTCGCCGCCGCCGTGCTCGACGGGCACGGGGTCCCCGACCTGCTCGTCAACAACGCCGGGATCGGCCTGTTCCGCCGCTGGGAGGACACGAGCCCCGACGACCTGGAGCGCCTGCTGGCGGTGGACCTGGTGGGGGCCGCGCGGGTGGACCGCGCCTTCCTGCCGGCGATGGTCGAGCGGGGCTCGGGGCTGCTCGTCCACGTCGCCTCGGTGGCGGGGCTGCGGGGCTTTCCCGAGCAGACCGCCTACTGCGCCGCCAAGCACGGCCTGCTCGGCTGGTCGCGGGCCCTGGCCTTCGAGCTGGACGGGACGGGGGTGCGGGTGGTGGACGTCTGCCCGCCGGCCATCGACACCGACTTCTTCGCCCGCGCGGGTCTTCCCGACTTTCGCGAGCGCCACCCCTGGGTGCGGGCGCTGCCGCCGGAGGACGTGGCCGAGGCGGTGCTCGACGCGGTGCGCCGGCCGGGGCGGCGCGAGATCGTGGTCGGGCGCCGGGCCCGCCTGGTCGGGGCCCTGGAGCTGTCTCTTATACACAT
>WGAH01000315.1 GCA_015489145.1 Deltaproteobacteria bacterium | reverse complement strand
GTCGAGCGCGCCGCCGCCGCCTACTGGCGCCTCCTCGCCGACGGGGCCCGCGGCAACCCCGCCGTGGCCGCCCACACCTGGCTCGACTCCCTGCGCGCCGGCCCCACCCCCGACACCCTCGCCCTCGCGCCGCCCCAGGGCCGCCGGGCCGGCGCCATCGAGGACGTGGCGGACCTCGACGCCTTCGTGCTCGACGCCCTCGTGATCCACGAGGCCCTCGGCGTCCGCGACCTCGCCACCGCCCTCAACGTCGGCGCTGCCCGCTGCCGCGCCGTCCTGCGCCACCTCGAAGCCCAGGGCGTCGTCGAGGCGCTGACCGACCCCGACCTCTGCGCCGAGGGCCCCGCCTGGCGGGTGCGCCTCCCCTGGCTGCCGGCCGTCGAGCGCCTCCTGCGCGCCCGCGGCCTCCTGCGAAGGCGGTGAGCCGTGGACAGCCCCACCAACATCATCCAGTTCATCCAGCTCGACCAGATCCCCTACGCCGTGCTCCTCGTCGCCGGCGCCATGCTCCTGAGCCGGGTGCTGAGCCGGAGCCTCGACGCCCTCGGCGAGCGCGTCCCGAGCCGCCGCCTCCTGTTCAAGCAGGCCGCCGCCGTCGCCCGCTTCGTCATCGCCATCGTCGCCACCCTCGGGGCCGCCGGCGCGGTCCTCCAGCTCGACGACCAGGTGCTCCTCGCCGTGGGCGGCTCGGCCGCCGTCGCCGTCGGCTTCGCCTTCAAGGACCTCCTCGCCTCGCTGATGGCCGGCATGATCCTGCTGTTCGACCGCCCCTTCCAGGTGGGCGACCGCGTGCAGTTCGCCGGCCAGTACGGCGAGATCCGGGAGATCGGCCTCCGCAGCGTGCGCCTCGTCACCCTCGACGACAACCTCGTCAGCATCCCCAACAACCGCTTCCTCAGCGACGTGGTGAGCTGCGCCAACGCCGGCTCCCTCGAGCAGATGTGCGTGTTCCGCTTCTACATCGGCTGCGACGAGGACTTCGAGCGGGCGCGGCGCCTGCTCTACGAGGCGGTGGCGGCGAGCCGCTACGTCTTCCTCGACCGCCCGGTGGTCGTCCACGTCCGCGAGGGCCCGGTGCCCGAGGGCGCCGAGCGCTTCGCCATCGAGCTGACCGCCAAGGCCTACGTCCTCGACGGCCGCTACGAGAGCGCCTTCGCCACCGACGTGACGGTGCGGGTGCTCCGGGCCTTCCGCGCCGCCGGCATCCGCACCGCCGGCCAGCTCGAGTGGCAGGGCGCCCCGGTCACCGCCTGAGCGCCCCGCCGCCCGGCCCGGACCTCAGCCGTGCCGCCGCTCGAAGTCGCGCATGAAGTCGACGAGCGCCTCGACCGACTCCCGCGGGCAGGCGTTGTAGATGCTCGCCCGCAGCCCGCCGACCGAGCGGTGCCCCTTGAGCGCCACCAGCCCGGCGGCGTCGGCCTCCTTCACGAAGACCGGCTCGAGCTCCGGGTCGGCGCAGCGCCAGGTCACGTTCATGAGCGAGCGGCTGTCGCGCTCGGCGTGGGGCCGCCAGAAGTCGGTGCGGTCGAGCTCGTCGTAGAGGAGCGCGGCCTTTTCGCGGTTGCGCTCCGCCATGACGGCGAGGCCGCCGAGGTCTTCCAGCCAGGCCAGCACGCGCTCCAGGGCGAAGACGCCGAAGGTGTTGGGCGTGTTGAACATCGAGCCCTTGTCGACCATCAGCCCGTAGTCGAGCATGCTCGGCAGCCCGCCGGGGCGCGACTGCCCGGCGGTGCGGCTGCGCTCGACGGCCCAGGGCGACAGGATCACCGCCGTCACCCCGCTCGGGCCGAGGTTCTTCTGGGCCCCGGCGAAGATCACGTCGTGGCGCGCCACGTCCATCGGCCCCCAGCAGATGTCGCTCGACGCGTCGCAGACCAGGTGGTGCTCGCCCACCGCCGGCGGCTCGGCCCAGCGCGTGCCGAAGATCGTGTTGTTCGAGGTGTAGTAGACGTAGACCGCCTCGTCGCGGGGCGCGTACTCGCCGGGGCGGGGCACCCGCTTCCAGCCGGTCTCGCCGCCGTCCCAGATCGCCTTCGCGTCGCAGGCGCGGGCGGCCTCCTTGAGCGCCTTCTTCGTCCAGCTCCCGGTGAGCACGTAGTCGGCGGCCTCGCCCGGCGCGGTGAGGTTGAGGGCGCTCATGTAGAACTGGAGGCTGGCCCCGCCCTGGAGGAACAGCACCTCGTAGCCCTCGGGCACGGCGAGCAGCCGCTTCAGCCGCTCCCGGGCGGAGGCGATCACCTCGCCGAAGGCGGCGGATCGGTGCGACAGCTCCATCAGGCCGAGGCGGGTGTCGCGAAACTCGGGCAGCGCCTCCTGGAGCTGCTCGACGACGGAGAGGGGGAGGACGGCCGGGCCGGCCGAGAAGTTGTGCGCGCGAGCCATCTCAGGCCTCCAGGGCGACGAGGGTGGTGGCGAGGACGTCGGGCGAGGCGGCGATCTGGTCCATCACCTCGCCGCTCGGCGCCCGCGAGAGCTGGATGCGGGCCACCGCCGAGCGGCTGCCCGAAAAGATCTTGTTCTCCATCTCCTGCACGTTGACGCCGGCCTCGCGCAGCAGGTCGAGCACCCCGGCGAGCACGCCCACCCGGTCGGCGTGGCGGACGACGAGCATGTGGGTGGAGGGCGGCCGGGTCTCGAGGTTGACGCAGTTGAGCACGCGCCCCTCGGCGACGAAGGCGCGCACGATGCGGAGCACCTCGTCGCCGACGGCGCGGGTGGCCTGCTCGGTGCTGGCGCCGATGTGGTGGGTGCCGTAGACCCGCGGGCTGTCGGCGATGCGGTCCTCGAAGACCTCGTCGGTGGCCGCCGGCTCGTTGGCGTAGACGTCGAGGCCGGCGCGCAGGTCGCGCTCGTCGGCCACGCGGAGGAAGGCGTCCTCGTCGAGCACGCCGCCGCGGGCCGTGTGGATGACGCAGGCCCCCGGGTTGAGGGCGCGGAGCAGCTCCTCGCCGACCAGGCCGCGGGTCGCCTCGGTCAGCGGCAGGTGGATCGTGAGGGCGTCGGCGCCGGTGCAGGCCTCCAGCGCCGTCTCGCAGCGCACCACCCCGAGCTCCTCGGCGAGCTCCGGCGTCAGCGCGATGTCCCAGGCGCGCACCCTCATGCCGAAGGCCCGCGCCCGGGCGATGACCTCGCGGCCGATGCGCCCGGTGCCGAGCACCGCCAGGGTGCGGCCGTACAGCCCGCGGGCCTTGCCGTAGGCCTTCTTGGCCCACCGGTGCCGCCGCAGGTCGGCGACGTTGTCGGCGATGCGCCGGTCGCAGTTGACCAGGTGGCCCATCGCGAGCTCGGCGACGGCGATCGCGTTCCGCCCGGGGCAGTTGGCGACGTAGATCGCCCGGTCGGAGGCCTCGGCCACGGCGATGGTGTTGGTGCCCGCCCCGGCCCGGATGACCAGCGCCAGGGAGGGCGCGGCGTCGAGGTGCTCGACGCGCACCTTCGTCGAGCGCACCACCAGCACCTCGGGGTCGACGGCGGCCATGCGTTCGCGCAGGGCCTCGTCCTTGAGCGAGGGATCGACGACCACCTCGTGCCCGTCCGCCGCGAGCTCGCGGGCGACGTGGGGGGCGAGCTTGTCGGCCAGGAGAATCCGCATGAGCACCTCCCTGCCGGCCGGCCGCCGGCCGCGCCTTCCTAACCGCCGGCCCGGTCGCGCGGGCCTGTCCCGGCGCAGCGCGCGCGCCCGGTCTCGCCTCCGCCTCGCCGGCGGCTCATGCCCTCGCCCCTCCGTGCCGTTCTCCTGAACGGTCGCCCGTCCCGGTGCCGCGGCGGGCGCCCCCCCTCCTTCCCCGAGGCAACGCATGGCCACCATCCTCGCCGTCGACGACGACCCGTTGATCCGGCGCTGCATCGACCGGATCCTGCGTCGCGAGGGGCACGAGGTCATCCAGGCCTCCCACGGCGGAGACGCCCTGCGCCTCGCCGCCGACCGCGCCTTCGACGTGGCCCTGGTGGACTACCAGCTCCCGCTCCTCGACGGGCTGGAGGTGCTCAGCCGCCTCCGGGAGCTCCAGCCGAGCTGCCTGCGCGTCCTGGTCACCGGGCGCCTGGACCTGCCCCTGGTCATGAGCGCCGTCAACCGCGGCGAGATCACGCGCGTGGTCGAAAAGCCCTTCCAGACGAAGACCCTCGTGTCGGCGGTCCAGGACGCCCTCGCCGCCCGGCAGCGCATGGTCGAGGTGGCCCGGGTGCAGGAGGAGGCCCAGGCCGAGCGCCAGCGCTCCGTGCTCACCGAGTTCCTCCGCGACGGCCACCTGCGCCTCGCCCTCCAGCCCATCGTCCGCGCCCGCGGCGCCGAGGTCTTCGCCTACGAGGCCCTGCTGCGGAGCACC
Organism: Deltaproteobacteria bacterium; assembly: GCA_015489145.1. Classification (GTDB taxonomy): domain Bacteria; phylum Myxococcota_A; class UBA796; order UBA796; family UBA2385; genus S143-5. The sequence goes on along the minus strand of WGAH01000315.1, from coordinate 611 downwards.
CACCCGCAGCTCGACGGCCCGCTGCCGGTCCTGCGCGCCGCCGAGCGCTACGACATGGTGCACGATCTCGCCCGCGTCGTCGCCGAGCGGGCCGTGGAATGGCTCCAGCGCATCCCGCCCCCCACGCGCCTGTTCCTCAACCTCCACCCCGACGAGCTGGGCGACCCGGACCGGGTGGCCGAGCGCGCCGACCTGCTCGCCCCCTGGGCCGACCGGCTGGTCCTCGAGATCACCGAGCGCAGCAAGCTCAAGGACATCGAGCTGTGGAGCCGCACCGTCGAGCTGCTCACCGGGCGCGGCTTCTCGCTGGCGGTGGACGACCTCGGCGCCGGCTACAGCTCGCTCAGCGTCCTCGCCGAGCTCCAGCCCCGCTACATCAAGATCGACATGAGCATCGTGCGCGGCGTCGACCACGACCCGCGCAAGCAGCGCCTCGTCGAGCTGCTCTGCCGCTTCGCCGACGCCACCGGCGCCGTCATCGTCGCCGAGGGGGTCGAGACCACCGCCGAGGCCGAGGTCCTCCGCCGCATCGGCGCCCACCTGCTCCAGGGCTACCTGTTCGGCCGCCCCGAGCTGGAGCTGCCCGAGGCCGCCCGCCTGGCCTCCTGACC
>WGAH01000314.1 GCA_015489145.1 Deltaproteobacteria bacterium | reverse complement strand
GTCACCGGCACCGCGACCCGCTCCGCCAGCCCCTCGCCCCGGCCGGCCACCACCGCGCACAGGCTGCCGAGCCCCACCGCGTCCAGCGGGCCTTCCGCCTCGGCCAGCCGCACCGCCCGCACCATGCGCGTGAGGGCCGCGTCCTGGTCGTCCAGCAGCACCTCGGGCGTGACGGGGATGCCCATCACCACGCCCTCGGCCCGATCCCCCAGGCGCAGCCGCGCGAGCCGCCCCACGTCCCAGGGCGCGCAGCCGTGGCCCGGCCCGAAGGTCACCCGGGGCCGCACCATGCGAAGGCCCATCAGCCGGCGGTCCACCGGCGTGAGGGCGTGGACCAGGAAGGCGAAGCGGGCCGGCCGCGTCGGGGAGGCGCCGGGCCGCACCGGGATCAGCCGAGGTCCTCGCCCCGCTCCTTGAGCGCGAGCAGGTGGACCACGAGGTTGTAGAAGGTCGCCACCCGCCAGAGCTCGGGGACCTGGGTGGTGCGGAGCCCGGGCTTGAACTCCTCGGCGGGGATCTCGGGCATCGCCCGAGCCAGCGAGGCCAGCGCGCGCTCCGTCAACACGCCGTCGATCTCGTAGGGCTCGTCGCCGAGCTCGGCGCGGGCGGCCTTCTCGATGCCGCCCCGGGGGATCTTGACGCCGAAGGCCTGCTCGAGGCGGTACACGATGTCGAGGAAGTCGAGGCTCTCGGCGCCGAGGTCCTCGACGATGCGGTGGTGCAGCTCGACCTCGTCGTCGTCGAGACCGAGGGCCTCGGCGAAGCAGCTCCGCACCTTCGCCCAGGTGGCGGGGTCGGCGGCGTCGAGGGTGTCGACGGTGAGGATGCCGGTTTCGACGCCAGCAACGCTATCGGGGGCTTCCATCGATCCTCCTGGCGGCCCGGCAGTGTAACCCGGGCCCGGCGGCGCCCGCGGTCAGGGCGATGTCATGGCCCGGCCGCTGGCGGCGAGGGGCGGCTCCCCTCCCCCCGGTCGAGGCGCGGGGCCGGTCCCTCCCAGGGGGCCGGGCGCTGGAACCAGCCGCCGTCGGCGTGCTCCGCGAAGCGCACGCGGGCGAGGCCGAGCTCGCGGTGGCTGGCGGCGATGGAGAGGTCGAGGGGGCCGAGGAGCCGGACGGGCGCCGGCTCGCCGTCCAGGCGCAGCTCCACCTCCGAGGGCGCGGCGTCGCCCGGCCGCCAGGCGAGGGTGAGCCGCGCCTCCCGGGCCAGCCCCAGCCGCAGCGCCCGAAGCGCTCCCTGCCGCGCCCGCAGGGCGCCGACCCGGTCCACCTTGTGGGGGTCCTTGCCGCTCCAGGCGCCGCCGCCGATGGGCACCTCGGGGCCGTAGGCATCGAAGACCAGCTTCTTGCCGGAAAGACCGTTGTCCCCGTGAGGGCCGCCCACGTCGAAGTCGCCCCCGGCGTTGATCGCGACGCGGTCCAGGTCCGAGAGCCCGATGGCGCCGGCCACCTCGGCGGCCACCCGCCACAGGGCCCGGCGGTCCACCCGGGGGTGGTGGTGCAGCGAGATCGACAGGCCCTCGACCTCCCCGTCGCGCTCGCTCACGAGGACCTTGCCGTCGGGGCCGAAGCCGGCGGGCCGGCGGGCGCGGTCGAGGGCGCGGGCGGCGAGCCAGGCGAGGCGGTGGGCCCGCGGCAGGTGGCGGTCGGCGGCCCGCCCCCCGGCCCAGCCCACGCACACCGCCTGGTCGTCGGAGATGTGCCGGAGCGCGCGCAGGTCGTCGTCGAGGCGCTCGAGGCGCAGGTCGGTCACCACCCGCAGGCGCGCCGGGTCGGGCGACCAGTCCGGGCCGTAGCCGGCGTCGGCGAAGGCGCGGCGCACGAGGGCGTCGACCTCCCCGGCGTCGAGGGGCGGGTCGGTGCTGATGCAGCCGCTGACGAAGACCGTCTCGCGGTGCAGGGCGACCTCGACCCCGACGAGGGCGAGGGGATCGCGGGCGCAGGCGGCGTCGACGAGCAGGTCGGCGGCGCGGTCGCAGAGCTTGTCGGGGTGGCCGGGCAGGACGGCCTCGGCGAAGCGCAGGGGGGAGGGGCTCATGGTGGGCCTCCGGGTCGAGGGTCAGGGGAGTTCGAGCTGGTGGAAGCCGACGGCGGCGGGCTCGAGGTCGTCGCGCCAGCCGTCGGGGGTGAGGACGACCTGCAGGCGGGCGCGCCGGCAGGCGTCGAGGTGGGCCTCGGGAATCGGGCCGACGTAGCCGTCGGTGAGCACGACGGCGGCCTCGGGCCGGGTGCGGTGGATGTGGGCGGTCACGGCGCTGCCGTCGGTGCCGCCGCTGGTCTCGAAGCGGCCGGCGAGGAGCTCCCGCAGGGAGGTGGGCACGACCTCGGTGGAGAAGACGTGGACCTTCGGGTCGACGAGGCCCCGCACCGCCCGCAGCGCGCCGATCAGGTCGGGGATCACGTCGCTCACGCTTCCCGACACGTCGACGTAGACCGCCACCCGGCGAATGCCCGCCCGCCGGGGCCGGCCCGCGAGGCGGCGGGCGTAGAGGAGCGGCTGCCCGCCGGCGGCCCGCCAGGCGAAGGCCCGCCGGTCGCGTCCGGGCACGCCCCCCTGCACCGCCTGCGGCCGGGGCTCCGGGCGGCCCCGCCGGAGATCGCCGGGCCGGGCGGCGGCGAGGATCGCCCGGCGCAGGGCGCGAGCGTTCACCGTGAGCGACGGTTGCACCGACATCTTCCCCATCGCTCCGGCCAGGGAGCGGCCGACGCGCGGGTCGGGGGGCTGGGGCCAGCGCTCGACGACCCGCCGCACGGCGTCGAACAGGGCCGGATCGTCGCCGGCCTCGAGCCCGCGCTCGTCGGCCTCGTGGTTGCCGATGAGCACGGCACCGCCCGCGCCATCCTCGCCTTCCCGCCC
>WGAH01000313.1 GCA_015489145.1 Deltaproteobacteria bacterium | reverse complement strand
GCCGCGGGGTTCACGGTGAGGCGGGTGGCGGCGAGGAATAGGCGGCTGCGGGCCGCGGCGGCGCTGGGGCTCCTCGCCGGCTGCGTCCACCGGCTGCCGCCGGCGATGGCGCCGGCCGAGGTGGTGCCGGTCCGCACCGACGACGGCTGGACCCTGGCCCTGCGCCACTACCCGGGGCCGGGCGCGCCGGTGCTGCTCGTGCACGGCATGTCGGCGAGCCACCACAACTTCGACTTCCGCCCGGAGGTCTCGCTGGCCGACGACCTGCGCCTGCGCGGCTTCGACGTGTGGGTGGCGGTGCTGCGCGGCGATCCCGGCAGCCGGCCGCCCGACCCGGCGCGGCGGTGGGCCTTCGACTTCGACGACCACGTGGACCACGACGTGCCCGCCCTCGTCGACGCGGTCCTCGCCCGCTCCGGCCGCGCGCGCCTCGGCTTCGTCGGCCACTCGATGGGCGGCATCCTGCTGTACGCGGCGATGGGGCGCCAGCCCGAGCGCATCGCCGCCGGCGTCGCGATCAGCGCGCCGGCCACCCTCGCCGAGCAGCGCGCGGTCCACCGCCTCGTGCGCGCCTCCCCGGTGATCGGCCGGGGGCGGATCCGCAACCGCGCCGCCGTGCGCGCCACCGCCTGGCTCGGCCGGGCGAGCCCCGTCGCCCGCCTCCTCGCCGAGCCGGCCGACATGGACCCGGCGATGATCCGCGGCCTCGCCCACTTCGCGGTGACCGACCTCGCCAAGGGGGTGCAGCGGCAGGTGCGGCGCTGGCTCGCCGCCGGCGCGATCCTCGACCGCGAGGGCCGGCCGCTCCTGCGGCCCTCGGAGGTGCCCCTGCTCGTCCTCACCGGCGCGGGCGACAAGATCGTGCCCTCCGCCGACGCCGAGGCGGCCTGCGCCCTGTTCCCGGACTGCACCGCCCTGCGCCTCGGCCGGGCCACCGGCTACTCGGCGGACTTCGGTCACATCGACATCGTGCTCGGCACCCGCTCCCGCGCCGAGGTCTACCCGCTGGTCGGCGACTTCCTCAACCGCCACCTCGACGCGGGCGGGGCGCTGGCCGACCCGGCGGAGCCCTCGCCGAGGGGCGAGCCGGGCCGCTGAACGGACGTTCGACCCCACTGTGTGCACACAGAGGGCCCGAGTGCGAGTCGCGAAGAACAGAGAGGGGCTGAACGCGAGTTCAGCGCCACACAGAGGCGGTGAATGCGATTCAGTTCTCGGCCCCCGCCCGCTGACTGGGCGATATCCGGCGTTGGACCGTGGAGCGCCCCCCGGCTCCTCCCGGCCGACTGACGTTCAGCCCGTCTGTGTTTCCCGGGACTGACGTTCGACCCCACTGTGTGCACACAGAGGGCCCGAGTGCACGTGCGCCGGCGGCGCGTCCGGGCTGCGTCGCATCCCGCGCCTTCCGCGACCCCGGAATGCCGGCGGCGGGTCGGCGCTCCCGTGCTCGACGGCCCGGAGGAGCCCCCGCCGAGGGGCGGCCGGCGCGCCGGCTCAGAACCCGATGATGAAGCCGGTCTCGGGCAGGGGGAAGACCGCCTGCAGGCCGCGATCGTCCAGCAGGGCGGTCTCGGCGAGGTCGATCCACCAGGCCCCGCCCCGGCGGTCGGTGCGGCCCACCTCGAGGCCGAGGCCGAGGCCGGCGGCGTAGAGCCCGTCGCGCCCCGGGTTGAAGGCGGCGGCCGAGCCGGTGCCGAAGAAGCGGACGTGGGCGGTCTCGGCCAGGACGTGCTGGAAGCGCAGCCCCCCGGAAAAGAAGCCGTCGTTGCCGCGCACGTAGGTGGGCGTGGCCGTGAACCACAGGGAATCCGCCCCGCCCACGGGCACCCGCACCGTGAAGCCGACGCCGGTGCTGGCCCCGGCGGTGGCGCCGACGCCCCAGCCGGAGGCGGGCGCCTCCTCGGCCGGAGCGGGGTGTTCCGCCGCCGGTTCGGGGGCTGCCGCCGGTTCGGGGGCCGCCGCCGGTTCGGGGGCCGCCGCCGGCTCGGGGGCCGCCGCCGGCTCGGGCGCCACGACGGACCGGTCCGGCGGGGGCTCCACCGCCCGCACGGGTTCCACCGCGCCTTGCGCCGGAGCGCCCGCGTTCCCGCTCGCCGGAAGCGCAGCCGGCGGGGCGCTGTGCACCTCGGCGGCGGCCGCCTCCTCGGCGGTGGCGGCATCGGCCGGGGCATCGTCGGCGCGGGCGGGCAGCGCGGCCACCAGGGCGAGGGCGAACGGGACGGACATGGGAACCTCCTCGGAGGGGCGAAGCTTCGCCGGTGAGACACCGCCGGGGAGCCGGCGCGTCCCCTACTCGCCGCGCATGGCGACGAAGACCCCGATGAGGAACAGCGGGATCGGCAGCCAGTAGAGCTGGAGCCAGGGCTGGGAGTACGGCCACCACCGCTTGTACTTCGACATGAGCGTGAGCTGCTCGGGGTGGTTCGCGGCGTCGGTGACCCGCAGGGAGGCCATCGCGCGCTCGAACAGGTCGAGGGTGGTGTCGTCCCCCTCGCGGGCCATCGTCGCGCAGTCCAGCGAGACGTTGTCCCAGGTCGTGTAGAAGGTCGCCACGCGCACCGGCTTGTCCATGAAGGTGGCGGTGCCCTTCCACAGGTAGCCCTCGCGGTCGCCCACCGACAGGTAGCTCAGCTCGCCCGGCTCGCCCTTGGGCACCTCGATGGGGATGCCGCCGGTCGGGTCGACCCGGCTCAAGCTGATGCGCTTGCCCTTGGCGTCGGTGAGGCTGGCCTTGCGGAGGAAGGCCCGGGCGCGGGCCCGGTAGACCTCGGCGTGGGCGGGGGAGCGGTCCTCGTGCATGACCTCCAGCGGCGCGTCCTCGGTGCCGGTGGCGGCGCAGGTGATCCAGGGCACGTCGGCGAGGTCGCCGCGCTCCGGGCGCGGGTCGACGAAGACCTGGTGGACCGGCTTGCCCCGGAAGGGGCCGTCGGTGATGCGCTCGGTGCTCAGCAGGCCCATCTCGGACTCGGTGAGCGCCCGCCAGCCCTCGGGGAGGTCGAGCTCGTAGCCGGCCGGGCTCGCGAAGTGGCCGGTCTGGAACTCGCCGTCGGGCACCGCCGGGCGCGGCACCGCGGAGATTCCCAGCACCTCGTCGAGGCCCGGCTCCAGGGCCTCGCTGCCGGCGAGGTCGGCGCCGACGAACCACGCGAATCCCGCCTCGACGGGCAGCAGGGCCACCCGGAAGTCGAGGTCGGGGGCCTTGTCGGCGCCGGGGACGGTGTAGCTCGCGATCACGAGGTCGCCGAGCTTGTCGTGGTGGGTGTGGGCGACGGTGATCGTCTCGGGCACCTCGCCGGTGCCGGGCACGGTCTCCCTCAGCAGGTTGCGAATGCCCGCGTCGGAGGTGCGGGCGAGGTCGGGCTGGAAGTTCTCCTCGCCGCCGATGCCGATCTTCGGCGGGCGCTGGCCCGGGCGGGCGAGCTGGATCTTCTGCTCGGCGGTGGGGTTGGTGCGGTACTCCCAGCCCGGCTCGCCGCGCCTGGGCTTGGGGAGCTGGAGGCGCACGGGGCAGCCCTCGACCTTGACGGTCTCCACCTCGGGAGCGGCCGAATCGGCGGCGAGGGCGGGGGCATGGGCGAGCAGGCTGGCGAGGACGAGGCCGGTCACGGGTTCACCTCCGCCGGCCTGCTATCCCGCCGCGCGGACCGCCGCGCCCGAGGGCTCCCGCGCCGAGGCCCCGGCGCTCACCGGAGGCGCTTGCGGAAGCGCAGGCTGGCGAGCCCGATGATCGCGAGCCCGTAGGCGAACAGCGCCCCGGTCTGCAGGGCGAGATCGGCGGGTCCGGCGGCCTTGAGCAACACGGCCCGCAGGATCTCGATGTAGTAGCGCACCGGGTTGAGCCAGGTCAGCGCCCGCATCCAGGCGGGCATCGACGAGATCGGCGTGAAGATGCCGCTCAGGAGGATGGCCGGCAGGATGAAGAACACGCCGCCCATGAAGGCCTGCTGCTGCGTCTCGCTCACCGTCGAGATGAACAGGCCCACGCCGAGGGTGGTCATCAGGTAGAACAGCGTCGCCACGCCGAGAAAGGCGAGGCTGCCCCGAATCGGCAGGTCGAAGACCCAGGCCGACACGGTGAGCGCCGTCGTCACGTCGATGAGGCCCACGGCGACGAAGGGGAGCGCCTTGCCCGCCATGAGCACCCCCGGCGAGATCGGCGTGACGAGGACCTGCTCCAGCGTGCCGACCTCGCGCTCGCGGGCGATGCCCATCGCCGTCACCACGGTGGTGGCGAGGATCAGCACGAGCACCGCCACGCCGGGGACCATGAAGATCGCGCTGTCGAGGCGCGGGTTGTAGAAGATGCGCGGGCGGGCGTCGATCGTGCCGAAGGACACGCGCCGCCCCATCGCCGCCGACAGGCGTTCGAGGCGGCCCCGCACCACGTCGAGGGCCGCGCCCTGGAAGTACTGGCTGGCCGCGGCGCCGGCGATGTTCGAGCGGTTCGGGTCGGAGCCGTCGAGGAGCACCTGCACCGGCGCCGGCTCGCCCCGGGCGAGGTCGCGGGTGAAGCCGCGGGGGATCACCACCGCCACGCTGGCCTCGCCGGCGTCGAGCAGGCGGTTGGCCTCGGCCACGCCGTCGGCCCGCGCCGTCTCCTCCAGGGTGCCGTCGGCGAGGAGCCCCCGGAGGTGCTCGCGGCTGGTCGGCGTGCGGTCCTGGTCGACGACCACGGTGGGCACGTGGTCCACGTCGAGGTTCACCGCGTAGCCGAGCATGACGAGCTGGAAGACCGGCGCGACGAGCAGCATGAACAACATGCGCCGGTCGCGCACGGTCTGGCGCGCCTCCTTGACCACCACGGCCCGGAGCTGGACGAGCAGGCGCCTCACGCGAGCCTCCGCTTGAAGCGCGCCGTGCTGAGGAGCACCATCGCGAGGGTGAAGGCGAGGAGCGGCACCTGCTGGTCCCACAGCTCCGCGAAGCCGTTGCCGCGCAGCAGGACGCCCCGCAGGGTCGTGATGTAGTACCGGCCGGGCACCACCGCCGCGGCGGCCCGCAGCGGCCAGGGCATGTTCTCGATGGGGAACAGGAAGCCGCTCAGCAGCATGGTCGGCAGCATGGAGCTGACGGTGGCGACCTGGCTGGCGAGCATCTGGTTGCGGGCGACGACGCTGATCAGCAGCCCCTGGCCGAGCATCGAGGCCATGAACAGCAGGCTGGAGAGCGCGAGCAGCGGCAGGCTGCCGCGCACGGGCACCTCGAAGACCCAGGCCCCCACCGCCAGCACGAGCAGCACCTGCAGCACGGCGAGCACCAGGTAGGGCAGCAGCTTGCCGAGCACGATCTCGAGGCGGCCCACCGGCGTGGCGAAGAGCTGCTCCATGCTCCCCCACTCCCACTCCCGAGCCACCGCCAGCGCGGTGAGCATCACCCCCATCATCGCCAGGATGAGGCCGGTGAGGCCGGGCACGAGGTAGAGGGCCGAGGCGCTGGTCGGGTTGAAGCGAATCCAGGAATGCGGGTCCACGGGCGGGGCCTGCGCGAGATCGCCGGCGCCGACGAAGCGAAGCGCCGCCGCCTGCGCCATCACCTCGGCCTTGCCCATCGCCTGCCGGGCCGAGGTCGCGTCGGCCCCGTCGACGAGGAGCTGCACCGGCGAGGGCTCGCCCCGGGCGAGGCGGTCGCTGAAGTCCGGCGGGATGACGAGGCCGATGGCGGCCCGGCCGCGCCGGAAGGCCGGCTCGACCGCCTCGGCGTCGGCCAGCTCGCCCACCAGGTCGAACTCGCCGTTGGCGCTGAAGGCCCGCACGAGGTCGCGGGAGCGCGCGCTCTGCTCGTAGTCCACGACGACCAGCGGGATGTCGGCGATGTCGAAGCGCACGCCGAAGCCGAACAGCAGCAGCAGCACCACCGGCACGCCGAGCCCCATGATCAGCGCCCGCGGGTCGCGGACGAGGTGCCAGGTCTCCTTCTCGGCGAGGGCGCCGACCCGGATGAGGAGGCGCTGGAGGCGGACGAGGGCGGCGCTCATGCGGGGTCCTCCCAGGCGGCGGCGGTGCCGGCGGCCTGCTCGTCGGCGCTGGCGACGGCGAGGAACACGTCCTCGAGGGTGGGGGCCACCGGCTCGACGAGGGTGGGCGGCACCCCGGCGGCGGCGAGGGCGGCGCGCAGCTCGGCCTCCCCGGTCGGCGCCCCCTCGGCGACCCGGACGTGCGCCCCGCGGCCGAAGGCGGTGGCCTCGACCACGCCGGGCAGGCGGCGCAGGGCGGCGAGGTGCCGCAGGATCGCCGGCGCCTCGACGTGCCAGGTCGTCCCCGGGGCGTGGCGCCGCTTGAGCGCGGCCGGCGTGTCGAGGGCCGCGAGGCGGCCGGCCACCATCAGCCCGATGCGGGCGCAGTACTCGGCCTCGTCCATGTAGTGCGTGGTGACGAAGACCGTCGTGCCCGCCTCGGCCATGTGGCGGATCAGCCGCCAGAAGGCCCGGCGGCTCACCGGGTCGACGCCGGCGGTGGGCTCGTCGAGGAAGACGATCTCGGGCTCGTGGAGGATGGCGTTGGCGAGGGCGACGCGCTGGCGGATGCCCCCGGGCAGCTCCCCCGTGGGAACGTCGCGCACCTCGGCGAGGTCGGTGAGCTCCACCACCTCGGCGATGCGCCGCCGCAGCCGCCGCCCGCCGAGCCCGTAGGCCCCGCCGTAGAACTCGAGGTTCTCGCGCGCCCCGAGGTCCCGGTAGAGGCTGAACTTCTGCGACATGTAGCCGATGCGCCACTTGATCGCCTCGGGCTCGCGGCTGACGCGGTGGCCGGCGACGACGGCGTCGCCCTCGCTCGGGGCGAGCAGCCCGCACAACATGCGGATCGTCGTGGACTTCCCGGCGCCGTTCGCCCCCAGGTAGCCGAAGATCTCGCCCTTCTCGACGTGGAAGCTCACGTCGCGCACCGCGGTGAAGGCGCCGAAGCGGCGCGTGAGGTGCTCGACCCGGATCGCCGGGGTCACGCGGCACCTCCCGCGGCCATGCGGGCGAGGTAGAGGTCCTCGAACTCCGGGCGGGTCGGCGCCAGGCGGGCCCCGAGGGGGGCGAGGCGGCCGGCGAGCGCTCCGGCGGCGCCCCGCCGCACGACCACCCGCAGGGTGGGCCCGGCGGGGGAGGCGGCCACCACCTCGGGCGCCGCTTCGAGCACCGGGTGCAGGCGGGCGCGGGCGGCCGCGTCGAGCTCGCCGGCCCCGCCCTCGACGGTGAAGGTCTCGTGGGGGAAGCGCGCCACCAGCTCGGCCGGCGCCCCCTCGTCGAGGATGCGGCCGGCGTTCATCATGCCGACGCGGTGGCAGCGCTCGGCCTCGTCCATGTACGGGGTGCAGACCAGCACCGCCATGCCCTCGCCGACGAACTCGTAGAGCAGCTCCCACAGCTCGCGGCGGCTCACCGGGTCGACGCCGTTGGTCGGCTCGTCGAGGAGCAGCACCCGCGGCTCGTGGAGGAGGGCGGCGGCGAGGGCGAGCTTCTTGTACATGCCGCCGGACAGGGCGCTGGCGCGGCGGTCGAGGAAGGGGCCGAGGCGGGTGATCGCGAGGAGGCGGTCCACCCGCCGCCGGTACTCGGCCCGGGGGATGCAGAACAGGCGGCCGAAGAAGTGGAGGTTCTCGCCGACGCTCAGGTCGCCGTAGAGGCTGTACTGCTGCGGCATGAGGCCCACCTGCTCGCGCACGCGCGGGTCGCGCGGGTCGAGGCCGAGGACCCGCGCCTCGCCGCCGTCGGGGTCGAGCAGCCCGGCGAGGAGCCGGACGGTGGTGGTCTTGCCGGCCCCGTCCGCGCCGACCAGGCCGTAGAGCTCCCCCTCGCGAATCGCGAAGTCCACGCCGTCCACGGCGCGCACCTCGCCAAAAGCGCGGGCGAGACCGCGCACCTCGATGGCCGCCGGCGCGTTCACCCCTCGCCTCCCCCGTCGAGGCTCACCTCGACCGGCATGCCCGGACGCAGGCGGCCGTCGGGGTTGTCCACCTCGACCTCCACCCGGTAGACGAGGCGGTCGCGGTCGGTGCGGGTCTGGATGTTGCGCGGCGTGAACTCGGCGGTGGTGGCGACGGTGGCCACCCGGCCGTGGAAGGCCTCGTCGGGCCAGGCGTCGGCGCGCACGGTGGCGGCGCCGCCGGGGCGGGCGGCGGCCAGGTCGGCGTTGGGGAGGTAGAAGATCGCCCGCACCGTCGAGATGTCCACCACCCGGGCCACCTCGGAGCCGGGCAGGACCAGCTCGCCGGGCTCGTAGGGGAGCAGCTCGACGATGCCGTCGATCGGGGCCTTGACCTCGCACTCCTCGGCGAGCAGGCGGGCGCGGGTCAGGGCGGCCTCGGCGGCGGCCAGCGACTTCGCGGCGGCCTCGGCCTGGGCCTCGGCGGCGTCGCCCTTGCGGCGGGTGGCCCGGCCCGAGAGGCGGGCGGCGGCGGCCTGGTTGGCGTAGCCGGCGGCGGCGGCCTGGGCCTGGTCGACCTGGGCGGCGCTCACGTCCTCCGAGACGGCGGCGACCCGGCTGGCCTGGCGCTCGGCGGCCTCGGCCTGGGCCCGGGCGGCCTCGGCGGCCTTGAGCGCCGCGCGGGCGGCGTCGCTGGCGGCGCCGGCGGCGGCCCGGGCGGCCTCGACCTGGGCCCGGGCGGCCTCGATGCGGGCCTCGGCCTCGGCGAGCATCGCCTGGGTGTCCCGGCAGTCCATCTCGACGAGGAGGTCGCCGGCGCGCACCTCCTGGCCCTCGCGCACCGCGAGGGAGGCGACGCGGGTGGTCAGGCGGGTCGCCAGCGACACCTCGGTGCCCTCGACGACGCCGGAGCCGCCGGCCGGGGCGCGCAGGGCGGCGTCCTGGATCCACAGGCGCCAGGCGAGCAGGCCGGTGAGCGCGCCGCCGAGGAGGACGGGGAGGACGATGACTCGCTTGTTCTTGTTCATGCGGGGACTCCCGGGAACCGGCATCGCTCCCGCCTTCAAGCAAGGGTCGTGCCAGCGGCGCCGGCCGGCAGGCGACGGGCAAGGCGCCCGGGGCAGCCCGGCGACCCGACAGGAAACCCGTACACCCGGTGCTAGGGATGGCTTACACTTCGGTCCCGCGAACCGGCGCCAGCGCGGCCCCCCGGCGTTGGCACCGGTCTTGCTCGGGAGGCGGCGAGGAAGGAGAAGCCATGATCGACCCGACCCGCCGCGCCCCCGTCGCGCTCCTCGCCGCGCTCCTGCTGTCCGCGAGGGCCGACGCCGCCGAGGCCCCGGCGGCGGCCCCCGTCGAGAACGCCGACGCCGCCGCGACTTCCGCCGACCCCGCCGCCGCGACGCCGGGGGGAGCCGCCCTCACCGAGCTCAGCCTGGAGGAGGCCCTCGCCCGCGTGGACGCCGCCAACCCGACGCTCGCCCAGGCCCGGGCGAAGGTGCGGCAGGCCGAGGGCACGGTGCGGATGGCCTCGGCGGCCCTTCAGCCCATCGTGGCGGCCCAGGGCGGCTACACGCGCAACAGCCACGAGGCCGAGGTGGACATCCAGGGGATGTTCGACACGATCGCCGCGAGCATCCCCTTCGACCTCGACATCGACACCAGCGGCCTGCCGGGCAGGCTCGTGATCCAGCCCCTCGAGCAGTGGAAGGTCGCCGGCTCGGTGCAGGTGCCCCTCGTGGCGGCCGACGCCTGGGCGCAGCTCGCCAGCGCCCGCCACGCCGCCGAGGCCGCCGAGGCGATGAGCGAGGCGGTGCGCCTCCAGGTGCAGGGCGCGGTGGTGCAGGCCTGCCTCATGGCGCGCACCGCCGAGCGCTTCGTCGAGGCCCAGGCGCGCACCGTCGAGACGGCGCGGGCCCACCGAGACAGCGCGCGGCGCCGCCTCGACGCCGGGCTGGTCACGCGGCTGGACGTGCTGCGGGCCGAGACCGAGCTGGCCCGCCGCGAGAGCGACCTGGCCCAGGCCCGGGCCGAGCTGGACAAGGTTCGCCTCGAGCTCGGCAAGGCGCTCGGCGTGGACGGCCCGGTGCGGGTCCTGCCCGGCGAGGTGGAGGCGCCGGCCGACCCGGCGGCCCTCGACGCCGAGGGGGTCGCCGCGCTGGCCCGCCGCGCCGAGTCCGCCCGCCCCGAGCTCGCGGCGCGGGAGGCCGCCGTCGACGCCGCCCACGCCGCGCTCAACCGCGCCCGCCTCCGCCACCTGCCCACGCTCACCGGGCAATTCGGCGCCCTCGCCAGCGACGTCGAGCTGCCCACCGGCGAGAAGTGGGGCTGGCAGGCGGGCCTCCAGCTCCAGTGGGTGCTCTACGACGGCGGCTTCCGCTACGGCCTGGCCCGGAGCGCCGACGGGCAGCTCGCCGAGGCGCGGGCGGCCCTCGACGAGCAGCGCCGCGGGGTGCGGGTGGAGGTCGAGGAGGCCCTGCGCGACGTGGCGGTGGCCGAGGAGCGCCTGCGGCTCGCCGAGACGCGCCTCGACCTGGCGCGACAGGCCGAGGCCTCGGCCCGGCGGGGCTACGAGGCCGGGCTGGTGGACTCCCAGCAGGCCCTCGACGCCATGGACGCCCTGGCGCTGGCCGACGTGGCCCACGTCCAGGCGCGGGCGAACCTCGACGCCGCCCGGGCGAAGCTCCGCGTCGCCCTCGGGGAGGGCTGGTGAGGCCGCCGGCCTCCCGCGAGGAGACCTGGCGGGCCGTCGAGGCCGCCACCTTCGCCCGCGTCTTCGGCGCCTACCTCGACGTCCGCATGGTGCTGGCGCCGGTGCTCCTCCTCGGCGTCCTCGCCGTCGCCCTCCTCGACCCGGCCCCCTGGCGGCGGGGGGTGGCGGTGGTCGCCACGGCGGCGGCCCTCGCCCTGTTCTGGAACGAGCGCCGCCACGCCCGCGCCCGCGGCGTCGAGACCGGGCGCCTGCCCCTCAACCTGGCGATGATGGCGGTGCTCCAGGTCGTCGTGCTCGCGCTGACCGGCTTCCTCGAGAGCCCGGCCCGGCCGATCCTCTACCTGTTCGCCGCCGTCGCCGGCGTCACCCTCGGGCGCGGCGCGGCCCTCGCCGGCATCGTCGCCTTCCAGGCCCTCTCCCTCGTCGTCTTCGCCGCGGTCGAGGCCCTCGGGCTCGTCCCCGACGCCACCCTCGCGATCTTCGGCGGCGGCCCCCGCGCCGGCCACGCCCCGGCCCTGCTGTGGGCCGAGGCCGGCTTCGGCGTCTTCGCCCTCGTCGTCGCCGCCGGCCTGGGCTCGGCCCTGCGCGGCGTCTTCCGCAGCATGGTCTTCGACGCCCTCGACGCCCGCCGCGCCACCCTCGAGGAGCACGCCGCCCGCAGCCGCGAGCTGGTGGCCCTGTCGGCCGAGATCGCCCACGAGCTGAAGAACCCGCTCGCGAGCATCCACGGGCTCGCGGCGCTGGTGGCCCGCGACCTGCCCGAGGGCGGGCGCGCCGCCGAGCGCATGGCGGTGCTGCGCTCCGAGGTGGTGCGGATGCGCGGCATCCTCGACGAGTTCCTCGCCTTCGGCCGGCCGCTGGTGCCGCTTCACGTCGAGGCCTGCGACCTGGCGGCGGCGGCCCGGGAGGTGGCGGCGCTCCACGAGGCGGCGGCGCGGCGGGCCGGGGTGCGCCTCGCCGTCGAGGGCCCCGGCGCCACCGTGCGCGGCGACCCGCGCAAGCTCCGGCAGGTGCTCGTCAACCTCGTGCAGAACGCCATCGACGCCAGCCCCGCCGGCGGCGCGGTGCGGGTGCGGGTCGAGCCGACGGCGGAGGGCGCCCGGGTGACGGTGCGCGACGACGGGCCGGGCCCCCCGCCGGAGCTGGCCGGCCGCGTCTTCGAGGCCGGGGTGACGGGCAAGGCGGCCGGATCGGGCTTCGGGCTCACCATCGCCCGGGCCATCGCCCGGCAGCACGGCGGCGAGGTCGAGCTGGTCGCCGGGGAGGGGGGCTGCGCGGCGGTGCTCGCGCTGCCCGCCGAGCCCCGGGAGGAGGAGGCGTGAAGGCGTCGGTGATCGTGGTGGACGACGACCCGGGGGTGCGCTTCACCATCCGGGCCGTGCTCGAGGACGAGGGCTTCGCGGTGCGCGCCGCCGAGGGCGGGGAGGCCGCCCTGCGGCTGCTCGACGAGGCGCCCTGCGACGTGCTCCTCACCGACCTCCGCATGCCGGGCATGGACGGCA
>WGAH01000312.1 GCA_015489145.1 Deltaproteobacteria bacterium | reverse complement strand
GGACCGGGGAGCGCTAACGCGCCTCGACCGGCATCGCGTCCCCGTCGGCGCAAGCCGGACGAAACCTGTCCGGGAAGTGTCGAATTCGGCGATCGGGGCGGGCGCGCCCGGCGGTCACCCGCTATGCGGTGCGGGGCGGCGGCCGACCGCGCGTCGCCCGCCATCGACGTGGAGGGCCTGGCCATGCCCACCGGGATGTCCCTCGACCGAAGCTCGTCGGTTTCCGGACGCCTCGCCCGGGGCGTCGGGCTGTTCCTGTTCCTGCTCGCCGGGCTGGTCCTGGCCGGGCCGGCACGGGCCGCCTGGCCCGACTCCTACCCGCGGCGCATCGTCACGCTGGAGGCCATGCGCGTCGACATGGCGTACCCGGCCTACGTCCCCCACCCCGACGAGGCCCGCGCCCTCTACGAGAAGGGCTGCGAGCTCAAGTCCTCGATGGCCTGCCTCTACCCGCGCTGGTGGCGCGAGGACGGGCGCGGCGACCTGCAGGCCGCCGGCCGGGTCTTCGCCGGCCGCTGCCCCGCCGAGCCCCTGGCCTGCGTGGTGGTCGGCTGGGCCGCCACCCTCGACGAGCACGGCGTGCTGGTGCCCGACGCCCCCCGCGCCGCCGAGGGCGCCCGGGCCTTCGAGGCCGCCTGCGACAAGTCCTACGCGCCGGGCTGCACCCACCTCGGCGAGCTCTACCTCCACGGCATCGGCGTCGAGCGCGATCTCGACCGCGCCCGCCGCCTGCTGGCCGAGGGTTGCGAGGCCGAGGACTGGTACGGCTGCACGCTGCTCGGCGAGCTGTACGAGAGCGGGCGCATCCCCGACCGCGGCCTCGCCGAGGCCCGCGAGCTGCACGCCCGCGCCTGCGACCACGACGTGCCGCGGGGCTGCGCCGGGCTCGGCCGCCTGCTGCTGGCGGGGCCCGAGCGCGAGCGGGGCATCGACCTCCTCGGGCGGGCCTGTCGCGCCGGCGACGGCTCCGGCTGCCGCGAGCTCGGCCGGCTGCAGGCCGAGGGCCGGGTGCCGGGCGCCTCCGACGCGGTGGCGGCGGGCCTGTTCCGCACCGCCTGCGACGTGGGCGACCTCGACGGCTGCGTCGAGCTGGCCCGCCTGGTGCAGGCCGGGCGCGTCAGCGGCATGGCGACCGCCGAGATCGCCGCGATCTACCGGCGCGCCTGCGATGCCGGGGAGCAGGCCCTGTGCGCGCGCCTCGGCCGCCTCTACCTCGACGGGCGGGGGGTGCCCCGAGACGTCGATCGCGGGCTCGCTCTCATCGAGCGCGGTTGCGACGCCGGCGATGCCGCCGCCTGCGGCCTCCTCGGCCAGGTCCTCGCCGAGGGCCGGGATGGCGCCGCGCCGGACCCGGCGCGGGCGGCCCCCTTCCTCGACCGGGCCTGCGAGGCGGGCGACGCCGAGTCCTGCGGCCGCCTCGCCGCGCTCCTCGACGCCGGCGAGGGCCTTCGCGCCGACCCCCGCCGGGCGGCGAAGCTGCACCTCGCCGCCTGCGACGGCGGCTGGCAGCCCTCCTGCCTGGCGCTGGCTCCGCGCTTCCTCAAGGGCGACGGGGTCAAGAAGGACGTGCCCCGGGCGGCGGCCCTCTACGAGCGGCTGTGCCGCGACGGGAACGCGCCGGCCTGCGCCACGGCGGCGGCCCTCTACGAGCGCGGCAAGGGGGTGCCCCGCGACCCCCGCAAGGGCCTCGAGCTGCGCGAGCTGGGATGCGAGGCCGGCGGCCTCGAGAGCTGCCACCAGGCGGGGCTGGCCTGGCTGGAGGGCGTCGAGGGCGAGCCCGACTTCCTGCGCGCCGCGGCCTTCCTCGACAAGGCCTGCGCCGGCGGGTGGCAGCCGGCCTGCGAGGCCGCCCGGCCCATCGCCCTGCAGGTGCGCTTCGCGGGCCTCGTCGACGCCGCCTTCGACCCGCCGGCCTGCCGGCTCGAGGCGGTCAGCCGCGACTACCTGCACCGGGTCACCCCCCTCGTCGAGGTGGACGGCGAGGTGTTCCGGGTGCTGGCGGGCCCCCGCGCCGACTGGGAGGTGAGCTTCCTCTACGCCGGAAGCGAGTTCACCTCGGAGCCGGCCGACGACCCCGACGCCGGCGAGCGCCAGGTCGCCGAGAGCCGGTGGACGGTGGGCGAGGGCGACGACGAGCTCGACCTGGCGCACCGGGAGGTGCTCGAGCCCGGCGCCGACCCCGCCGCCGACTTCCCCGGAGACGAGGCGCTGTCGCCGGATCGGCAGGGCGACAGCCTCATCGTCTACCGCCGCGGCGACGGCGCGGTGTGGCGCCGCGCCCCCGAGGGGCGCTGCGTGTTCGTCGACGACCTCGACCGCGACCACGACATCTTCGCCCGGGACTGCTCGGCGGTGCAGGCGCTGCTCGCCGCGCAGCTCGTCACGGTCTGCCCCGGCGATGGATGATCGCCGGCCCCCCGGCCGGCATCGCGAGGACGAGGGGCGCCGTCGCCCGCGGCCCGCCGGCGGAGCCCGCGCGCGGGGGTGGCGTTTGCGCGGGCGGTTCGCCATCGTGTAGGCTCGACCGGCGATTCGGCGGGGTGCCCGCGCGCGGCCCGCCGGCGGAGGTGCCCCGATGACGGTGCGCGAGGACGGCGGAGGTCTGCCCGGGGCGGTGCGCCTCTCGCCGGGCGTCCGCCAGGGCTACGGCTCGGCCGCCTTCGCCATCGCCGTCGCCAACTCCTGCATGATGTTCTTCCTGCTCAAGTTCCTCGTGGACGGGGCGGGGCTGGCGCCGGCCACCGCCGGCACGGTGCTCATGCTCGGCAAGGCCTGGGACGCGATCACCGATCCGGTGGCCGGGCGCCTGTGCGATCGCACCCGCAGCCCCATCGGGCCGCGCCGCGCCTGGATCCTCGGCGGCAGCGTCCCGTGGATCCTGCTGTTCGCCCTGCTCTGGGTGCGGCCGCCCGTGAGCGGCCTGGCGGCGGCGGCCTGGGCCGCGGTGATGCTCGTCCTCTACAACACCGCCTACACGGTGGTCGTGGTGCCCTACGGGGCGCTCACCCCGGTGCTCACCCGCGACTACGACGAGCGCACCCGCCTCAATGCCGCCCGCATGGCCTGGTCGATGGCCGGCGGGCTGGTCGCCGGCATCGGCATGCCCGTGCTCCAGCGCGCCACCGGCTCGCACGCGGCGGCGGCGGCGATCCTGGCGGTGCTCATGGTGCCGCCGGTGGTGGCCCTGCTCGCCGTCACCCGCGGGCGTGACCGGGCCGCCGAGGTGGGCAGCGGCGGCGCCCCCTTCGGGGTCCTCGGGGTGCGCGCCTTCCGGCGGGTGGCGGGCCTGTTCCTGGCGGGCTGGGTCGTCGTCGCCTCCCTGAGCGCCATCCTGCCCTTCTACGTGCAGCACGTCGTCGGCCGCCCGGACCGCCTCGAGTTCATGCTCGCCGCCGTGCAGCTCTCGGCCCTGGCCTTCATCCCGGCGGTGGCCCGCCTCGCGCAGCGCACCGAGAAGCACCGCGCCTACGCCGCGGCCATGGCGAGCTGGGCCGTCGTGATGGTCGTGCTTTCCCTGCTCCCGGAGGGGGCCTTCGGCCTGGTGGTCGCCCTGGGGCTCCTCGCCGGCTTCGGCATCGCCGCGGCCCACGTGCTGCCCTGGTCCATGCTGCCGGACGTGGTGGAGGCCGACCGGGTCGATCACGGGGTCGAGCGGGCCGGCGCCTTCTACGGCATGATGACCTTCATCGAGAAGATCGGCGTGGCGCTGGCGCTGTGGGGGCTCGGCCTGGGGCTGCAGGCCGCCGGCTACGTCGAGGGGGCGGCGACCCAGCCCGCCGGCGCCCGCCTGGCGATTCGCCTCCTCGTGGGGCCGGCGCCGGCCCTGGTGCTGGGCCTCGGGGCGGCGGCGGCCCTGCTGTGGCCCCCGGTGACCCGGGAGGCGCACCGGGCGATGCTCCTCCGCATCGCCTCCCGGGCGCGCCGGTCCGGGCCGGCGCCGGACGAGCCGGGCGGGTAGGAGGGGGAAGGGCGCCCCGCGGGCGCGGGGTGGCCGGGAGCGGCGGAGCAGGCGGTGTCGGCGGATCGCGAGCACGAGGAAGGATGGTCGGCCTCCGCGGGCGGGAGCGGCGCCCTCACCACGATGGGGCTCGGCCTCGACCCGCCGGTCTTCGCCGCCGCCCCCGAGGTGATCGCCGACCGCTACCGGGTCGAGGGCCTGCTGGGCTCCGGGGGCGCGGGGCAGGTGTTCCGGGCCTTCGACACCCTGGCCGGGCGCCCGGTGGCGGTGAAGTGGCTGTTCGGCCTCAGCCGGGACCACCTGCACCGGGTGCGCCGCGAGGTCGCCGCCCTGCGCGCCCTCCGGGTGCCCGGCGTGGTGCGCCTCCTCGACGAGGGAGCCGACGGCGGCCACCGCTTCCTGGTGATGGAGCTGGTCGAGGGGCGGCCCTTCCCGGGCTGTCGCGTGCCGGCCGCCTGGCCCCGGGTGCGGCCCACGGCCCTCGCGCTCCTCGAGACCCTGGCGCGGGTCCACCAGGCCGGCGTGGTCCACCGCGACCTCAAGCCGGCCAACGTCCTGGTGCGCGAGGACGGCCAGCCCGTGATCCTCGACTTCGGCCTCGCCCGCGGGCGCGAGATGGGCGAGACGATCACCCGGCAGGGCGCCGTGCTCGGGACCCCGCGCTACCAGGCCCCCGAGCAGGTGCTCGGCGAGGCCGCCGACGCCCGGGCCGACCTCTACGCCGTGGGGGTCATGCTCTACGAGGCGCTCTCGGGCCACCCGCCGCACCCGGGCCGGAGCGTCGAGGACGTGCTGCGCTCGCGCCTCGACCGGAGCACCGTGCCCCTCGCGGAGCGGGTTCCCGGGCTGCCCCTCGGGGTGGCGGCGGCGGTGGACCGCATGCTGGCGCGCCGCCCCGAGGACCGGTTCCCCACGGCCCTGGACGCGCTCGCCGCCCTGCGCGACGAGGACCTCGGGGCCGAGGCGCCGCTGCCGAGGCTCGGCGGGGGCGAGCGGGCGGCGGCGGTGGTCGCGGCGGCCCGGGCCGGGCGCTCGGTGGACGTGGTGGGCCCCCGGGGCACGGGGAGGAGCACGGTGCTGCGCGAGGCGGCGGCGCGGCTGGCCGCGGAGGGGCGGAAGGTGCACCGCCTCGGG
>WGAH01000311.1 GCA_015489145.1 Deltaproteobacteria bacterium | reverse complement strand
GGCCGACGCCGTGCGCGTCGACGCCTTCGCCGGCATGGCGGGGCAGCTCAGCCTGGTGGGCGCATGGGCCGGGGGCTGGGATCGCGCCGGCCTCGTGGCGGTGGCCTACGCCCAGGACACCGTCGGCGTCTGGGATCTCGGCGCCATGCTCGGCAGCGTGCGCGGTGACGCCGTGCTCGGCTTCACCGCCGCCGGCTCGGCGGGATCGGTGGCGCTGCGGGCGGAGGGCACCCTCACCCGGCCCGACGAGGGCGAGGCCTTCGTCCGCGCCCTGGCGGGGGCCGACGCGCTTCCCACCGAGGAGACGCGCCTGACGGCGGAGGTCTACTACCAGTCCCTCGGGGCGACCGACCCGGCCGACTACCTCCGCCAGGCGACCGACCCGCGCTACGCGGCCGGCGAGCTGTGGGAGCTCGGGCGGCTCTACGCGGGCCTGGCCGGCCACTGGGATGCCACCCCCCTCGTCGGCCTCGACGCCTTCGCGATCGCCAACCTGCTCGACCGCAGCGCGCTGCTGGGGCCGGGGCTCACGTGGTCGGCGGCGGCCTCCGCCTCGGTGAGCGCCGGGCTCTACGCGGCGGTCGGTCGGCGCCCGGAGGAATCCGGCGTTTCGGCGGGAATCGGGTCGGTCCCCGGAGGCGGGCTCGGGGGAGGCGCGGGAGCTGGCAGCATCGTCGTTCGCAGCGAGTTCGGGCTCGTCCCGACGCTCGGCTTCGTCACGATGAGCGCGGCGTTCTGAGCGCGTCCGGCCGCCCGTTCCCGTCGGCATCGCCCCGCGTTGCACGGCGAAAGGGGCCCGTCATGGATGGCGGTCGGCCGCCGGAATAGTCCCTGAGCGGACCCGTGCGCGAGGGACGATGCCGATGACCCGAATCCCCTGGGACGAGCGGTATTCCGTCCCCGACCCGCACATCGACGACCAGCACAAGGTGCTGGTGGCCCTGGTCAACGACGTCTTCGAGGCGCGCGCGCGGGGTTGGGCGGTCGAGGAGCGACGCAATCTCCTCGGGTTGATCCTCAGCTTCCTCGACAAGCACTTCCACGACGAGGAAGTGCTCATGCGCCGGGCGGGCTACCCGGGACTACCCGTCCAGGAGGCGGAACACCGGCGCATCCTCGCGGAGTTCCACCGGCGCCTCCACGAGGGCCCCGTCCCCCGGCCGCGGACCCTCGACTGGGTGGCCGAGGGCGTGGAGGCGCACTTCCTGGAGTTCGACGCCCCCATGGCCGCGTGGCTCCGCGAGCACCCGGCCGAGCCCGAGCCGGGCGACGCGGGCTGACCCCTACCAGCCCCGGGGTAGGGGCAGCGGGGCGCGGCGGCGCCAGGCGCGCTCGGCGGCGAGGGCACCGGCCGCCGCCAGCAGGATCGACAGCGCGTCGGCCGGGTCCCAGGTGCCGGGGACGAGGCGCGGGATCTGCAGCAGCTCGCCCCCCATCGCCAGGGCGAAGGCGAGGCCGATCCAGCCGGCGCGCATCCACCGGGGGCCGTCGGGCCACAGCCAGGCGAAGAAGGCCGTGGCCGAAAAGACCCAGGCGCCGTCGGGCACGCTGTAGAGCCACCAGTCGGGAATGCGGTCGCGGAGCGGCGCGGCGGCGGCGCGCGCCTCCGCGAGGGCGGGCCAGAGCCCCACCGCCTCGACCCAGCGGAACATGAGCAGCCCCGTGTCCCGCCACAGCAGGTAGGTCACCCCGCCGACCAGCATGGGCAGGCCGGCGACGAGGGCGAGGAAGGCGGCCGAGCGACGCACGGCGCCCTACATGCGGCAGTTGGCGGTGGCGCTGAGGTCGGGGATGTTGCCCTTGCACTTCGCGGCGTCGGCGAGGCACTTGTAGTAGCCCGTCATGTCGACCGGCGAGATATCGAGCTCCTTCGGGCACATCTGCTCGGGATCGAGCCGCGCGGCCTTCAGGCAGTCGAGGCTGTTGTACTTCTCGACGTAGGCGAGGCAGGCGGCGCGGTTGCCGTTGCCCTCGTCGTCGTCCTGGTCCGCCATGTCCATGTCCATGTCCATGTCCATGTCCATGTCCATGTCGTCGTCTCCGCTCGTCACCCCCTCCGCGATGCTGCGGATCACGCCGGGGGTGCTCCCGGCGGCGAGGAAGGCGAACACGCCGAGGGCGGCGAGCGAGATGAGGTTGCGCTTGAGCATGGCCGAGCCTCCCGGGCCGCGGTGGTCGAAGCGGCCGGGGCGAATGTAGCAAGGTCCGGGCGGCGGCGGTGGGGTCGAATCCGCCGGAATTGCCGACCGTTGGTCGACGTCACTCGGAGGGGGTGTCGGCCGAGGCGGAGGCGGCTTCGCCCTGGAACCGGGCGCGGAGGGCGCCGGCCGCCACCGCGACGAGGGTGCCGGCCAGCCACAGCCAGGGGGTGCCGTGCAGGACGAGGTCGAACCAGTCGATGGCCTTCATCCCCACGGCGCCGCCGGCCACCCAGCGGATCTTGCCGACGATGTGCGGCTCGGGCACGAAGGGCGCGAGGCCCAGGGTGAGCGAGGCGAGGAGGGGGTGGCCCAGGCGTTCCACGGCGTGCTCCGGTCTGGTGAGCAGGATGCGCCAGCCGCCCCGGGTGTGACGGCGATGTCGCGGTCCGCGTCCGAGCTGCCGGCCCGGGGGGAGCGGGTGCGGCGCGCGCGCGGCATTCTCGTGGGTGGCACGGTTCCTGCTTATCCGGCGAGCGGAGGGTTCCCATGCACGCGCTCCTGTTTCTCCTCGCCGCCTGCGTCGTGGACGACGTGGCCGGGTCGGACGACACCGGCTGGGCCGACACCGGTTCCCCCGCCTACGACGAGGTCCGCTCCGACGTGCCCCGCGAGGCCGAGCCCGACGACTCCGACGTCGCCGAGCTGGTGGCGGGCATCAACGGCTTCGGCACCGATCTCTACGCGCTCCTCGCGGCGGACTCGTCCGAGGACCTCGCCCTCTCCCCGCTCTCCATCGAGGTGGCGCTGGCGATGACCCGGGCCGGCGCCCGCGGCGAGACCGCGGCGCAAATCGACGAGGCCCTGCGCTTCACGCTGGAGGACGAGCGCCTGCACGCCGCGATGGACGCCCTGGCCCTGGGGCTGGAAGCGCGCCCCGACGCGGGCGTCTCGCAGGAGATCGCCCCGGAGATCGCGCTCGCCAACTCGTTGTGGGGGCAGGTGGGCTACGGCTTCGAGACCGACTTCCTCGACCTGCTCGCGCGCTGGTACGGCGCCGGCATGAACCTGGTCGACTTCGCCGGAGACGCCGAGGGGGCCCGCGCCGCGATCAACGGCTGGGTGGCCGAGCGGACGCACGACCTCATTCCCGAGCTGCTTCCCGCCGGCGCCGTGTCGGAGCTCACCCGGCTCGTCCTCGTCAACACCGTCTACTTCGCCGGCGCCTGGGACGTGGCCTTCCCCGAGGAGGCGACGGCGCCGGCGGCCTTCACCGCGCTGGACGGGTCGTCGACCACGGTCGAGATGATGCACCTCGACGGCCAGGAGCTGCCCTGGGGCGCGGGGGACGGGTGGCAGGCGGTGGCGATCCCCGTGGACGGTCAGCAGTTCTCGCTGGTGGTCGTCCTGCCGGACGAGGGCCGGTTCACGGAGGTCGAGGCGGGGCTCGACGCCGCCTTCCTCGCCGAGGTGGACGCGGCGATGGCGGCCACCCCCGTCGACCTCGCCCTGCCGCGCTTCGCCGTGGACACGCCGGTGGCGCTGAACGACGCGCTGCGAAGCCTGGGCATGGTGGACGCCTTCGACCCCGGCCTGGCCGACTTCACCGGCATGTCGGGGTCCGGCGAGCTCTACATCGGCCGCGTGCAGCACGAGGCGCGGGTGGAGGTGGACGAGAACGGCATCGTGGCCGCTGCTGGCACCGCCGTGGTCATGGATGGGACCGCCGAACCCGAAGATGCCGTCGCCGTCACGGCGGATCGTCCCTTCCTGTGGTACCTGCGCGACGAGCCCACCGGGGCCGTGCTCTTTCTCGGGCGCGTGGTCGCGCCGTCTTGAGCGGGGCGCTCACTCGCCGGGCCGCCAGCGCGCGGTGAGCAGGGTGCGGGTCGCAGGTCGGTCGAGGGCCTCGTCGAGGGGGTTGAACTGCGCTTCTACGCCCAGCTCCCAGGCGGGTTCGCCGGGCAGGGGCGCGGCGAGGGCAGCGACCAGGCCCGTGGGGCTCGCGCCGAGGCGGGCCCGCCAGCCGGCCTGCCGCGTGCCGAGGCCGGCGGCCATGTCGTGGGCGAGGTAGCCGGTGAAGGGGCCGGTGAAGGCGTCGAGCCAGGCGTAGAAGATGCGGGGCTGGCCGATCCAGACGGTGCCCACGGGCAGGAGGAAGGGCGTGCCTTCCAGGAGCACGAAGCCGGCGCCGCCCTCGATGCCTGCCCAGGTGCCGTGCCAGCCGCCGGTGAGGGCGACGTCAGCGGAGGGGATCACCTCGCCGACGGCGTAGACATCTTCGGGGTCCGAAGGCGCGTCGCCGGCCTGTTCGAGGTTGCTTCGGGTGACGACGCCGGGGGCGACCGTGGCGGCGCCGGAGACCGTCCAGCCCCGCGGTCCGCGGTGGTGCACCGCGGCGTGGACGGCGGGCTCGACGATGTCGTAGCGGTACAGCGGCGCGCCGCAGCCGCCGCGGCGGATCTCGTAGGCGCTGGCGCCGGCCGCGAGGTCCACGCTGGTGCCCTCGGGGGGCGCGCCGGCGCCGCACAGCAGGAAGGCGGCGAAGAGGGTGGGGACGGCGACGCGACGCAGCATGGCGGCTCCGGTGGAGCCCACCTTATCACCGGATTTCCGCCTTCCCGGCGATGTCGGCGAGCCGCGCGGGGCCGGCGAGCTGGACCGGCGGGGCGGCGACGCCGAGAGAGAACTGGGTGCGGATCGCGTCCTCGATGGACATGTCGAGCACCCGGAGCTTGCGGCGGCGGGTGGCGATGACGAAGCCGAGGTGCAGGTGGTTGGTCGGCAGGAAGACGAGCACCTCGTCGTCGGGACCGGGGGCCTCGCCGACCTGGCGCTCCTGCACGAGGAAGCCGACGACCTCTGGGTCGTCGCCGGGCCACTCGAAGGCGACGACCCGCTTGAAGGCCTTGGCCTCGCCGCCGCCGACCAGGGGCAGGAGGACCTGCTTCACCGCGCCGTAGACCGTGCGGAGGAAGGGCACCGACTCGACGAAGGCCTCGAGGCTGTGGCCCAGCCGGCGGACGACGACGAAGCGGGCGAGCACGCCGGCCAGGGTGATCGCCACCAGGGTGGTCACGACGCCGAGGCCCGGAACGTGGAAGCCGATGAGGTCGTCGAACTGCGGGGCCATCACGCGGTCGACGTAGTTGAACACCGCCACCGCCACCCACACGGTGATGTAGATCGGGAGGATCGCGACCAGGCCGACGAGGAAGGACTGGCGGAGGCCGTGGAGGAGGCGCACGGGGTCTCCTGCGGAGGTGGACGGGCCGGTTCTATCCGGGTAGCGCCGATTGTGGCCCCGCGCGGCCCGTGGCACCCTGTCGGGGTGGTCCGGCGGCGTCGGCCGCGGAGTCCTCGCTTCCGCCATGCGTCATCCCCTCGTTCTTTCGCTCATCGCCGGTTCCCTCGCCTGGAGCCGTCCCCTGTGGGCCGAGCCGGTCACCCTCGACCTGGTCTCGATCAACGCTTGGGACCTGCCCTGGCCCGTCTCCCGCGACCGGCGCGACCGCCTCGCGCGCCTGGTGCGGGCCGTGCGCGACCGCCACGACGTGGTGCTGTTCCAGGAGCTGTGGCGGCGGCGTCCGCCGGCCTTCGACCGGCGGCTGGTGCGGCCGGCGGCGGCGCGGGCCTCGGGCCTGGCCGTGCTCACCGGGCGGGAGGTGGCCCGGAGCTGGTTCCACCCGTTCAGCGTCCGGCGGGGCATCGAGGTGCTCAAGCGGAAGGGCGTGCTCGGCACGGTGCTTCGCATCGGCGGGGTGGGTGAGGTGGTGGTCGGCGTGCTGCACACCCAGGCCGGGCGGCGCCACGGCGCGGTGCGGCGGGCGCAGGTCGAGGAAGGGGTGGGCGAGGTGCTGGCCGAAGCCGGCGACCGCCCGGTCATCCTCGCCGGCGACTTCAACCTGGACGAGGCCAACCCCGAGGACGCCGCCACCGCCGCCTGGATCGAGGCCCAGGGTTTCGAGGACACCGCCGGCGGGCGCGATCTCGTCACCTGGTCCGGCGACAACCCCTGGGTGCCGCGGGGCAGGCGGGCGCGCTTCGACCGCATCTACCTGCGGGACGGCGCGACGGTCGACCTGGAGGCCGAGGCGCTGGACGTGGTGTTTCGCGACAGCCCGGTGAGCGACCACTACGGCCTCCGGGCGCGCATCGCCTTGCGCCCGCGGTGAGGCTGTAAAGCGGACACATGCTGACCTGAAAACGGGTGGACGGCGCCCTGAAAACCTGTTCAACTATGGGGGTCATGGAGGTGGTCATGGCTCCCGAATCGCCCCGGACGGTTCCGACCCCAGGCGAGCTTCGCCAGAAGCTCCACCTCGCCCGGCAGCGGGCGCGTCGCCTCCGCGACCCGCTGCTCGTCGACGTGCTCGACTGGTGCGCCTGGCTGGCCGAGGCCCGGCCCTACCTGCGGCACGACCCGACCTGCGAGCACCACCGGCCGCCGGGGCCCGGTCCTACCCGGTGCACCTGCGGGCTCGAGCGCGCCTACCGGAGGGGGCGCGGCCCGCCCGGCGGCGGCTGACCGAATCCTCACTGCGGGTCCCCCCCCGGGGGGGCTACGATACCGGCCGCTCCACCTTGGGAGGTCCTCGTGGCACGACTGGTCCCGGTTCTCGTCCTGCTCACCCGCGCCGCCTGCGCTCCGGTGGTCGACGGTGGGGGCGGCGGCTCGGCGGGCGACGGCGGCTCGGCGGGCGACGGGGGTGCGCAGGAGGACGGCCCGATCACCGACCTCGACTGGCGCCTGCACGACACCTGGGGATCGCTGGTCTACGTGAGCTGGAACCAGGACGTGGATGCCGAGGCCACCGTCCGCTACAGCTTCGACGACGACGAGTGGCTGGAAACCCCCGCCATCTCGGCGCGGGCCGGGACCAACGAGGCGCTGATCGTCGGCATTCCCTACGACACCGACGCCCGCTGGAAGGTCGTCCTCGACACCGGCGACGAGGCCGAGGGCGACCCGATCACCACGGCGGCGGTGCCCGACGGCCTGCCCCTGGGCACCGTCGACATCGCCGACGCGGATCGCTGGCTGGCCAGCGGGCGCTACCTCCTCACGAGCATCAACGAGGACAACGGCGGCTGGACCGGCGGCACCTACTGGACCTTCATCATCGACCGCCAGGGGCGGGTGGTGTGGGCCAACGAGACCCCCGAGCACCACTGGACGCTGTTCGCCCAGGTGGCGCAGTCCGGCGACCACATCCTGTGGGACGAGGCGACCTACTGGTCGGACTGGGACGGCGGCGCGGGCTCCAAGGTGCATCGCACCTGGCTCGACGAGGAAATCGACACCATCGACACGCCGGGCCTGCACCACGCCTTCGTGCAGCTCCCGAACGGCAACCTCGTCTGGGGCAGCCAGGATCACGGCGGCGGCGAGGCGCTGGTGGAAAAGGCCCTCGACGCCAGCGACGAGACGGTGCTGTGGACCTGTCGCGACGACTGGCCGCGTTCGGGCGATTGCGAGTCGAACGGCCTGTTCTACAACGAGCCCACCGACACCTTCCTCTACAGCTTCTACACGAACGACGCCATCGTGGAGGTCGACCACGCCACCGGCGAGTCGCTGTGGTGGGCCGGCGGCGTCCGCAACGGCTACAGCTTCGATCCCGACGACAGCCAGTATTCCTGGCAGCACGGCATCAGCTACACCGACGCGGGCACGCTCCTCGTCTCGACCTACGCCCGCAACGACTCGGGCAGCACGACGATGCTGCGCGAGTACGAGGTCGACCACGACGCCGGGGTTCTCCACCAGGTCTGGAGCTACGACCCCGACATCTACGCCGACACGAACGGCGACGCCTGGCGTCTCGACAACGGCAACACCCTGCACGTCGTCGGCAGCGGCAGCGAGCTGTACGAGGTCACCGCCGACGGTGACATGGTCTGGCACGTCGACTTCCACGGCACCCGCCTGCTCGGCCGCGGCCAGTACATCGAGGACCTCTACGCCCTGGTCAAGCCGCGGGAGTAGCCGCGGCTTCGGCGGCGCCCGAGCCGTGGTCTGGCGGGTTGGACGCGGCGCGTGGGCGGGTGCTTTAGGGTCGCTCCGACCCTCGCGGAGGGGCGAATCCGCGCAGGGCTGCCACCCCGACTACGCGATGGCGCTCCTCCAGGACGCGGAGGACCGGGCGCGGGAGATCCTCGCGGCCCGCTGAGCGCCGCGCCCGCGGCTACTCCTCGGCGGCCGGGAGCGCTTCCTGGCGGTCGACCTTCTCGGCGCTGAACTGGCAGGGCCAGGC
>WGAH01000310.1 GCA_015489145.1 Deltaproteobacteria bacterium | reverse complement strand
GCGCCTTGACCACCGCCATCGCGCTCACCGCAACCTCCCTCTCGCCGGTGGCCGAGGAGCTCTACGAGGTCCTCCGGCAGATCGACCCCGCCGTGTGGCGCGACGACCTCGTCCCCGCCCTGCGCCACCGCCTCGCCCACCTGCGGGAACGCCTGGCGGCGATCCTCGACGGCACCGACGCCGCCTGGCACGGGGCGGCCGCCACCCGCCTCCGGCAGCGCCTCCGCGACATGGCCGCCGTGCTCGAGGAACTCCCCGACCAGGCCGACTCGATCGAGCAGCTCCGCGAGCGCTGGGCGCGGTTCCGGGCCGAGGCCCTGCCCCGCTACGAAAAGCTCGTCACCTGCCTGCGCGCCTTCGAGATCCACGTCCCCTCGCTGCGCCCCACCAACTACCGGCGCAACCTGTTCCACTTCGGCAACGGCGTGCTCACCCTCGCCGTCAACGCCCTCCTCGGCGACATGCGGCTGGCGCTGGCCATCGCCGGCGCCCTGGCGGCCACCGCCTGGACGCTCGAGGCCAGCCGCCGGGTGATGCCTCGCTGGAACGCGCTGCTCATGCGGGTCTTCGCCCCCATCGCCCACCCCCACGAGCACTGGCGGGTCAACTCCGGCACCTGGTTCCTCACCGCCCTGGCGGCCCTCGCCCTCATCGGCTCCTACCCGGTGGCGGTCCTCGCCCTGGCGGTCCTCGCCACCGGCGACCCGGCCGCCGCCATCGTCGGCCGGCGCTACGGCCGGGTGAAGCTGGTCCACGGCCGCTCGCTGGAGGGCAGCCTCACCTTCCTGGCGGTGGGCTTCCTCGCCGCCCTGGCCGCCGGCGCCCTGCTCCTGCCGGCGCTGCCCCACCTCGGCCCGCTCGCCTTCGCCGCCGCCCTCGGCGGGGGCCTCGCCGAGCTGTTCGCCCGGCGCGTCGACGACAACCTCGCCATCCCCCTCGGGGCCGCCGCCGCGACCGGCCTGGCGATGGCCGCCCTCGGCATGATCGGCTGAGCCGGCCCTACGCCTTCCGGTTCCCGGACCGGGACCCCGCGGCCCGGCGCTTCTTCTTCGCGCCGGCCTTCATCCCCCGCGCCACGGCGCCGCCGACCGCCGCGCCCGCCAGCACCGCGGCCACGGCGCCCGCGCCGGCGAGGATGTCGAGCCCGTCGAGCTTCCTGTCGACCTTGCCCCCCGAGATCAGGGCCTCGGCGGCGCGCTCGGGCTCGCGACCGT
Source organism: Deltaproteobacteria bacterium (assembly GCA_015489145.1). Taxonomy (GTDB): domain Bacteria; phylum Myxococcota_A; class UBA796; order UBA796; family UBA2385; genus S143-5. The sequence continues at coordinate 1,052 of WGAH01000310.1, read as the reverse complement.
CCACCAGGAACCACGCCAGCCCCGAGGGGTCGCGAAAGGGCCCCTGCACCCGGTGCAGCAGGCGGACCTCCTCGGGCCGGGCGGCCACGGCCCGTTCCAGCTCGGCGCGGTGCTCCGAGGTGAAGAGCAGGACTCCCACCGGGTCGGCGTTCCCGAGCGGGCGCGCGCGAAAGAGCCAGGCCCGGGGGTGCCGCCAGGGGGCGAGGCGCTCCAGGCGCAGCCCGCCGGGGAGCACCATGCCGACCTCGACCGGCGGCCCCCGGAAGCCGTCCTCGGCGGCGAAGCGCAGGGCGTCGGCCATGGCGCGGGCCGAGGGGTAGCGATCCGCCGGGTCCTCGCGCATCGCCCGGCGCACCACCGCCTGCAGGCCCGCCGGCAGGGTGGCGAGGCCTTCCCAGCCGGGTCGCCGGCCGGCCATCGCCAGGACGAGGGCGCCCACCGCGTACAGGTCGGCGCGGGGGTCGACCCGGCCGCCGTGGCGCTGCTCCGGTGCGGCGAAGGCCACGGTGCCCACGAAGTCGCCGGAGCCCGTCAGCGAGCTGGCGTCGGCGGGCCGGGCGATGCCGAAATCGAGGAGGGAAGGGCGGTCGTCCTCGTCGAGAATCACGTTGGACGGCTTGATGTCGCGGTGGATCACCCCCGTGGCGTGCACCGCGTCGAGGGCTTCGAGCACCGCGAGCGCCACCCGGGCCGCGCGCCCGGGCGAAAAGGTCTCGTCGCCGAGCCGCTCCGCCAGCGACCGCCCCGGCGCGTAGGCGAGGACCAGGGCCGGGCCCACCCCGCAGTCCTCCACGTAGTCGAGCACCCGCACCACGCCGGGGTGCCGGATGCGCTGGAGCAGGGCGTACTCGCGCTCCATGCGGGCGCGCTGCCGGGCGTCGGCCACCACGTGGGGGTGCAGCACCTTCACCGCCACCCGCAGCCCCTCGCGCTCGCCGAGCCACACCGTGCCGCTGCCGCCGGAACCGAGCTTGCGGAGGATGCGGACCCCGGGGATCGCCGGCCGCTCGCCTCGACTCTCGACCCCCCGCACCCGCGCCACCGCCGCCCTC
>WGAH01000309.1 GCA_015489145.1 Deltaproteobacteria bacterium | reverse complement strand
GGTGGACCGGGGCGTGCTCGCCGGGGATCGCGCGCTTGACGCGAGCCTTCACGGCGCGAAGCCCGCCGGAGATGCGCTTGCGAATGCCCACGCGGACCTCCCTGCACGGCTCACTGGCTGATGAGCTTGCGGATGTCGCCGTACTGGCGGATCTTGAACCAGGTCAGCTCGCCGTCGCGGAAGTAGCGCAGGGCGACCTTGAACATCTTGAGGTAGTTGGCGGCCCAGGCCAGGTAGAACACCTTGTCGACGTTCTCGGGCCGCTTCCAGTACTCGCGCTCGTCGAGGAGCTTGCGGACGAAGCGGCGCGGCACGAAGGACTTGGAGGCGAGGCTGTAGATCGCGAGGTAGAAGCGGTCCTCGTCGGAACGCGGCCAGTCCATGCTCACCCGGAACTGGTGCCAGGCCTTGGTGTTGCGCCCCTCCACCATGTCCGGGTCGAGGGTGCCCTCCTCCAGCGACTTCTTGGTGAGGGCGGTGCCGGGGAAGTAGTTGAGGCTGTAGAAGTAGATGTCGTAGGGAAGCGGAAGGTCGAGGAGGAAGTTCGCCGTCTCGAGCTTCATCTCCTCGGTCGCGTGGGGGTTGTCGATGATCACGTCGTAGACCACGCTGAGCTTGAGCTCCTTGTTCGCCTCGGCGAACTTCATGATCGAGGCGTTGCCCGGCGAGCGGTTGTGGATCTCCTTGCTCTCCTTGCTCGACCCGCTCTCGATGCCGGTCTGCACGCGCACCAGCCCGGCCTCCTTGAGGCGCTTGAGCATGTCGGGGCGCATCATCGGCGGGATGAGCAGGCACTCGAAGGGCTTGCCGACGCGCTTGGGGTACTTCTCGAGGAACTCCTCCATCCACTCGGGGCCGAAGGCGAAGCTCGTGTCGTCGTCGATCTTGATGCGGGCGACCTTGGGGAAGCGCTGGAGCACCATCTCGAGCTCGCCGAGGATGTGCTCGACCGGCCGCGCCCGGTAGAACTTCCGCCCCTTCTCGTTGTAGACGTCGCGCAGGATGCTGACGTAGCAGTACGAGCAGTTGTAGGGGCACCCCCGCGAGAAGTAGACGCGGTACTCGGCGGTGCGCTTCCAGGGCTCCTCGTTGGAGACCTTGCCGCGCTCGATGTAGAACTTGTTCTCGTCGTCGATGTCGGGGTAGGGCAGCCAGGAGAGGTCCTGGATGAGGGGCCGGGGCTTGTTCTTGTGGATGCGCCCGTCCACGTTGGCCCAGATGTTGGGGATGGTCGTCGTGTCCCCCCCCTCCTGCAGCGCCGTGCACAGGTCGATCATCGCCTGCTCGCCCTCGCCCACGCACACGTAGTCGGCGTCGTGGATGCACTCCTCGGGCACGCTGGTCGGGTGGATGCCCCCCCAGACGACGGGCATGTCGGGGAAGCGGTCGCGAACGCGCTTCGTGATCTCGCGGGCCATCGGGTAGAGGCTCGACATGAAGCCCAGCCCGAACACGTCGGCCCCGCGGTCGGCGATGAGGTCGAGGGCGAGCTGGATGTCGCGCTCGGAGGGCATCTCCAGGCGGTTGTGGACCCAGTCCCGCAGGAAGATGATGGTCGTCTCGAAGCCGGCGCGGCGAAGGGCGGCCGAGATGTAGCGAATCCCCGCGTTCTCGACGCTGTAGATCGTCATGAGCGCGATGTGCAGCGGCTTTTCGGCGCGCGGCGCGGCGGCGGTGGCAGGCATCCGGTGGCTCCCGTGGGGTTGGTCAGCCGGTGAGCAGGCGCAGGCCGGCGGTGGCCTTGCGCTTGAAGTCGTTGAGGTTGCGGACCTGGAAGGCGTTCTTGAGGACGAAGGAGGGCCGCCAGTAGAAGCGGCGGTAGGCGAGGTGCAGCAGGTCGCGCAGCTCCTCGCGGGTGAAGTGCTCGTCCCAGACCTGCGCCTTGAAGTCCTCGGTGGGGTGGCGCATGAACTCCAGCCAGGGCTCGATGTCGAGCACCCCGTCGCGCAGCCCCTCGTCGTAGAGCGTCGTGCCCGGGAAGGGCGTGAGGATGTTGTACATCACGAAGTCGGGGCCGAGCCGGATGCTGTAGTCGATCGTGTCGAGCACGTCCCGGCGGGTGCGTTCCACCGGGGTGCCGATCATGAAGTAGGCCACCGTGCGGATGCCGACCTCGCGGCACAGGCGGAAGGCGTTCTCGATCTCGCGCTGGGTGACGTCCTTCTTGAGGCGGAGCAGGCCTTCCTCGGTGCCCTGCTCGACGCCGAACTGGATGCGCGTGCAGCCGGCGGCCTTCATCTTCTCGAGGAGGGGCTTGTCGACGCCCTTGACCCGGAAGCGCACCTGCCAGTGGAAGTCGAGCTTGCGGCGCAGGATCTCGTCGCACAGCTCGTGGACGCGCCGGTTGGTGATGTTGAAGGTGTCGTCGACGAAGTAGATCTCGCGAATGCCGAGGTCGAGGCAGCTCTCGATCTCGTCGCAGACCCGCCCCGGCGACATGACCCGGTAGCGGTGGCGCGGCGTGTTGCAGAAGGTGCAGCGGTAGGGGCAGCCGCGGCTGCTGATCAGGGTGGTGAAGACGCCCCCCTCGCCCATCACGTCGTAGTAGCGCTGGTAGTCGATGAGGGTGCGGTCGAGGATCGGGTAGTCGTCGAGGTTGTTGGAGAAGTAGACGTCCTCGGTGGGCACCGGGTCGTCGGGGTGGGCGATCACGCCGGGGATGCCGCGCACCTCCTCGCCCTTCGACCAGCGCTCGAGCAGGTCGAGGAGCGGCTTCTGCCCCTCGCCGCGCACCACGGCGTCGACGCCGGGAAGCGCCCGGGCCTCCTCGGGGAAGTCGTTGATGTGCGGGCCGCCGAGCACCACCCGCCGGGCCCCGCCCTCGCGGGCCGCGCGCACCGTGTGCAGCACGTCGACGAGCTGCACGGTGAAGCAGGTGATGCCCACCACGTCGGCGTCGAAGTCGGCCACCCGGCGCGTCACCTCGTCGTAGTCGAGGTCGTCGAGCTGGGCGTCGAGGATCCGCACCTCGTGATCGGACTCGCGGCGGAGGAAGGTCGCAAGCGACAGCAGCGACAGCGGCGGGTAGGAGAGGTTCTCCGCCTCGACGGCCTCGGGAACCTCGCTCTCGACGGTGTGGCGGGCGGGCGGGCGGACGAGCAGGACGCGCACGGAGCACTCCTGGGG
>WGAH01000308.1 GCA_015489145.1 Deltaproteobacteria bacterium | reverse complement strand
GGAAGATCCGCGTCGAGAACTTCCCGGCCTTCATCCTGGTGGACGACAAGGGCAACGACTTCTTCCGGCAGCTCTGAGCGGGCTCCCTCCGGGAGGGGGGCGGCCGGGAGGGGAAAAAGCCTTGTCCTCCCGGCCGCCCACCCGATACGGCCCCCGTACCCACCCCGGAGGAAACCATGCTTCGATTCGCCCTCCTCGGCACCCTGATCGGCTGCGGCGGCAAGCTCAGCGAGGACGAGGCCCAGGACGTCTTCACCGGCACGATGCTCGTCGTGGGGGACGTGCAGACGCAAGTCGGCGGCTCGCTGAGCGGCTCGGCCGCCGCCAAGGACCTCACCGTCGACGGCAGCGCCGACGACGCCAGCCTGTCGGGCACCATCGAGGGCTCCGGCATCTGGACGGGCACGGTGACGGTGGACGGCTCGGCCTCCTACTCGAGCGAGGACTGGTCCTACGCGCTGTCCCTCGGCTTCGAGGACGTGCACACGGCCAGCCCCGACCTGACGCTGAACGGCGCCGTCGACACCGCGATGAGCGGCTCCACCTCGGGCGGGGCCTACCACTACGAGTACGCCCTCTCCGGCGCGCTCGACGTGAGCGGCGACGCGAACGGCAGCGCCGACTTCGACTTCGAGGTGGTGGTCGACGTCGACCCGACGAGCGGCAGCTACAGCTACGAGGCCAGCGGCGACATCTCCGGCTACGACGTGAGCGGGATGACCGGCGGGCTGAGCGGGGCCTTCTGAGCCCTCGGCGGCGCAACCGCTCCGAGGTTCCTGGGACAAACCGTCCCATCTCGTCCCACCCGGGGGCCGCCCCGGCGCCGTAGACTCGTCCCGAGGCGGCGCCCCCGCGTCGCCTCCACCGGAGGGCGAGATGACCGGACTGATGTGGATGACGATGATCTGGGGTCTCGGGGGCTGCGGGCAGCGCTTCACCGAGGACCAGGCGCTCGACCTGTTCACCGTGCTGTGGATGGTCGCCAACGACGTGGCCGACGACGTGCAGCAGGAGCTCGACGCCGAGGGCGGCTCGCCCACGGCCAAGGACCTCACCGTCACCGACGGCGAGGGCGAGGCCGCCGTGAGCGGCACCGTCGAGGGCGACGGCGACTGGACGGGCACGATCACCGTGGACGGCACGGCCGCCTGGAGCGAGTCCAGCGAGAGCTACGCCCTCGAGCTCGAGCTCGCCGACGTCCACACCGACGACCCGGACATCACCCTCAACGGCGGGCTGGCGGCGGGGCTCGACTCGACGGTGGACGGCTCGACCTGGCACAGCGAGTTCTCGCTGGCCGGCAGCCTGTCCGTCACCGGCGAGGCCGAGGGCACGGCCGACTTCGACTTCACCGTCACCGTCGACCTCGACACCGACGCCATGGACTACAGCTACTCGGCCTCGGGCACGCTGGCGGGCCACGACGTCGAGGGCATGACGGGCTCGCTGTAGGCGGGTTCAACGGGCGAGGTCGGCCATCACCGCCTCGCCCGTCCGCCAGCCCGACCAGAGCACGGCGGTGATGCTGCCGTCGAAGCCGTGGGCGCCGCCCATGCCGGGCACGCCCATGCCGGCGGCCTCGCCGGCGGCGTAGAGCCCCGCGATGACGGCGCCGTCGGCGTCGCGGACGCGCCCCTCGGCGTCGACGTCGAGACCGCCGAAGGTCTTGGCGGCCACCAGCCCCGGAGGCCAGGCGCACAGCTCGCCGTCGAGGGTGGGCACCGACTCGCGCTTGCGGCCGTAGGGGTCGGCCTCGGCGCCGGTGCGGACGGCGTCGACCTGGGCGAGGGTGTCGGCGAAGGCATCGGGGTCGAGGCCGAGGAGGTCGGCGAGGGTGTCGGGGTCGCCGGCGCAGACCACGTCCTCGCCCGCCTCGATCGCCGCCTCGAGGGCGGCGAGGTCGTCGGAGAGGACGCGCTCCTCCAGGTCGTCGCGCCGGCTGATCGCCCACACCGGGTCGCGCTCGAGGAGCAGGTGGGCGGGGGCGAGGCTGAAGGGGTCGCCCTCGTCGGCGAAGCGGCGGCCCTCGCCGTCCACCCAGATCCAGGGCACCGGGGTGCCGTAGTCGACGAGCATGGGCGAGCTGGTGGTCCCGGCGATGCCGATGGCGTTGGAGAACCAGCCGACGGCGTCGAGGCGCGCCGTGCCCCAGCCGCCGGCCGCGGCCCAGTCCAGCGCCACCCCGACGGCGTCGTCGGTGGACACCCCCCAGGAGCCGTCGTCGGGCCAGCCGGTGATGTCGGCCACCCAGCCCCGGCTGGCGGCGAAGCCGCCGGTGGCGACGACGACGGCCCGGGCCGCCACGACGGCGTCGCCGGCGACGATGCCGGTCACCGCGCCGTCCCGGACGAGCACCCCGTCGACGGTCTGCCCGGCGCACAGCTCGACCCCCGCCGGGATCTCCGAGGCGAGGGCGTCCGCGAGTTCCTCGCCGCTCACCCCCAGGGCCATCGTGTGGTTGGACACCCCCGTCGCCACGTCGGCGGCGGCCTCCTCGGGGACGATGCCGAGGGAGAGGAGGTGGTCGTAGACCTCGGGGGTGGCGGCCAGCCAGCGCTCGGTGGCCTCGGTGGGGGGCTCGCCGGTCAGCGCCTCCCAGTCGTCCAGGGCCGCGTCGAGGGTGTCGCGCTCGTCGTCCTGACCCGGGGCGTCGACGAACACGCCCGCCGGCGCGGGCGTGAGCCGGATGCGGCCGCCGAGCTCGTCGTCGGCCTCGACGAGCAGGCCGGTCTCGAGCCGGGAGGCCACCGCGAGGCCGGCGGGGCCGCCGCCCACCACCACCACGTC
>WGAH01000307.1 GCA_015489145.1 Deltaproteobacteria bacterium | reverse complement strand
TAGACTGCTTTTGAAGCCGGTTCGCCGCGGCCCGCGACGCGCCGGCGGGCGACGGGAGGCAGGTATGAAGCTTGCAGGACGGACGGACGGACGGACGGACGGACGAACACCGCAACGGCGAGAGCGGGCCCCGTGAAGGGTGGCTCCGGCGGTTCTGGTCGTGGTGGGTGGCCGAGGAGCCGCCCGACGCGGGCATCGGGTTCACGGGGTGGTTCTTCGCCCTGCTCTACGGCGGCGGGTTCCTGTGGCTGCTCGGCAGCACGGCGGCTCGGGCGTGGACGGGCCTGGTGCACGCGGTGGTCTCCGAGGAGGTGAAGGTGCCGACCACCGACCCGTGGTGGTCCACGGATTCCGGCCTGGCCTGCTCGGCCCTCGACGGGGTCGCCTACCCGTGGGACACGGGTGACCTGCTGGTGGTCTACGCCGACACGGGCTTCGACGAGGGCTTGTGGGCCCTGGCCGACGCGCCGGCCACCGTGGACGCGGTGACGGCGGTGGGCGGGAACCTCTGGGTGGTCGACATGTCCGGGAAGATCACCAGCGGGACGGCGGTCTCGGCCTGCCGCTGGGCCTCCCTGTCGGCGGTGGACGACGTGATCGAGCGCCGCCGCACTCCAGGCACGGACCCGGACCTCCAGACCATGGCCTTCATCTCCGTGTCGAAGACGGAGACGCTCGGCACCCTCCAGCCCTGCCAGGCCCGCGAGGTGGCCGAGCGCCTTCGCGAGGAGGCCGACCGGCACGACGGCGCCGGCCACCCGATCCTGGTGGGGGTCCTCGTCGACGAGCCCTGGCGGGAGCTCGACGGCCCGGACACCTTCCTCTGGCAGCCGGCGGGCGATTGTGGTGACGGCCGGTCGACGCGCACCTATTCCCACTGGTCGCCGGACGACCTCGACGCCTTCGCGGACCTGTTCCGCACGGGAGCCTACGCGGGTCCGGCGAGCGACGACGCGCCGTGCACTTCCGACACCGGGGCGCCACCGGCGGGCTGCGACACGGGAACGGCCACGCTGGGCGGCGCCAACCTCGAGTTCTGGGTTCGCATGCTCGACGCGGCGATGCCGCGCTACGTGCTGCCGAGCCTCGTGCTCGGCGTGCCCGGCGAGCTTGGCGGCAGCGGCACGACCTGCGGCACCGCCTGGTCCTTCTGCGCCAGCGACGGCGACTACGCCTGGGCCCAGTGGACGAGTTCGGGTCCGCTGCTCAACGCCTGGCCGACGTGGGCCCGGCGGGTGGTCCTCGACCTGTACGTGGCCGTGGCGATGCACCATCCGCCGCTGGAACTCGCGGTGTCGGTCAACGGCACGCCGGTGCAGGGGCGGATGTACGACGACGCGACGGAGGCCTGGCCGGCGGTCTCGGACTCGCTGTCCACGACGACGGTGTACCAGGTCGTCAAGCGCCGGTACTGCATCGGCGGGCCGGAGTGCTCGGGGGCGACCCCGTGGCTGGACGGCTACGCGGCGACGAACACGATCGACCTGGAGGTGAGCCCGACCACCTCCACCGCGGTGAACACCGACCGCCTGGTCTACGTGTGGGGAGCCAAGGTGAAGTACTACGGCCCGGCGCAGGACCCGGTGTGGGAGGACCCGCTCGAGCCCTCCGAGGCGACGACGGGCTTCGAGGGCAGCGCCGGCGACACCGGTGGCGGGGCGCTGGCCGGGACCAACGCCGCCTGGCGGATCACCTCGTCGCTCGACGGGGTCGCCATCGCGATGAACAACCGGTTCGGCATCGCCGAGAGCGTGTCGGACACGGGGCTCTCGGTGAGCCCGCCGCAGGTCACCTACGCCGGGGCCCACAGCTACTACGACTTCGTCGTGGATGCCTGCGCGTGGCTCGACACGCAGGGGGTGGACTGCACCGTCGAGGTCGCGGGCGCGGGCTACGACGACGAGGCGCTTCCCTACGACCCGGTCACGCTCAACGGCGTGGACTACCCCCGGGCGCCCCTGTGGTTGTGGCGGTGGCGGCTCGACGCGGGCGAGTACCCCGGCGATGGCACGATGGCCCTGGACCTGCCCCTGCACTTCGCCGCGGCGGGCACCGAGGCCGGGCGCTGGGCGTGGCGCGCGGCGGCCGCGTGCCCCGGCACGGGCTGCACGATGGGGGCCGACGACCGGGTGCGCGTCTACGAGCTGCCCGAGGCCCACATGGTCGCCGGCTCCCGCGAGGAGTACCAGGTGGTCCTCGACACGGGGGACCCGGCTTGTGACGGGACTTGGAACGTGGGTGTCGACGTGTCGGCACCGGTGAGGTACCCCGTGCTGCACTGGTGGGTTGCTCGCGAGACGGCCACCGCCAGGGAAATCAAGGGCCACGGTCCGGCGTGGAGCACGACCGAGCATGACGACGTAGACTTCCGTGCAATCCACGGCGACATCCTCCGCCTGTTCTGGCGCAGCCGCGGCGGCGGCATGGGGCCGGCGGCGCTGTCCAAGGTGGCGTTCAGCGTGACCCCGCCGGACACGGGCTGCCCCTACACCTGGCGACACACCAGCGGCGTGGACACGGGTTTTCCGCACGACACGGGTGCGCTGGGTCTTGGTTGGACCGTCCACGAGTACCACCCGACGCCCATGCAGCTCTACGACTGCGTGGTCGGGTTCTGGGCCGGCGACCCGGGGGCGTGCCCATGATC
>WGAH01000306.1 GCA_015489145.1 Deltaproteobacteria bacterium | reverse complement strand
GTCGGGGGGGTGGCGGAGGGTCCGCACCAGGCGGGCCTCGGTGTCGTGGTCGACGGCGCTGAGCACGTCGTCCAGCACGATGACCTCGGCGTCGCGGAACAGCGCCCGCGCCAGGGCCACCCGCTGCCGCTGCCCGCCGCTGAGCATGATGCCGCGCTCGCCCACCACCGTCTCCAGGCCGTCCGGGAGCGCGGCGATGTCGGGCTCCAGGGCCGCGTCCCGCACCGCCCGGGCCAGGCGCTCCGGCGGGGGCGCGTCGGCGAGGGCGATGTTGCGGGCGATGGTCTCGCCGAACAGGAAGGGGCGCTGCGGCGCGACGGCGAGGCGTTCGCGCCAGCGGTCGAGGTCCACGCGCACGAGGTCGTGGCGCGCGCCGTCGGCCTCGACGACGAAGACCGTGCCCGGCGGCGGGTTGAGCAGCCGCGCCAGCACCCGCACCAGGGTGGACTTGCCGCTGCCGGTGCGGCCGAAGATGCCCACCACCGCCCCCGGCGGGATGTCGACCGTCACCCCGCGCAGCACCGGGCGGTCGGGCTCGTCGGGGTAGGCCACGGTGAGGTCGCGAATCGCGAACCCCGGTCCGGGCCCCCGCCCGGCGGCGGGCATCGGCTCGGGGGCATCGCCTTCCGGCCGGTCGACGGGCTCGTCGAGGAGCTCGAAGATGCGCTGCAGGGAGGCGCGACCGCGCTGGACCACCCCGAGCATCCAGCCCAGCGAGCGCAGCGGCGGGAGCAGCACGCCGAGGAGGGCGGCGAAGGCCGCGAGGTCGCCCACGCTCAGCTCGCCGCGGGCGACCATGGCCCCGCCGAAGCGCAGGAGCACGAACATCGCCGCCCCCCCGGCGAGGACCAGGGCCGGGAAGGCGAAGGAGCCGAGCAGGGACATCCGCATGCGCGTGCGGAACAGGGCGAGGTTGCGGGCGGCGAAGCGCTCGCGAAAGGCCGGCTCGGCGGCGAAGCCCTGGATGGTGGCGATGCCCTGGAGGCTGCCGAGGACGTGGTCGCTGAGCACGCCGAGCTGCTCCTGGGCGGTGCGGTGCAGGTCGAGGATGCGGGCGATGGAGCGGCGGACGACGAGCAGCCCGAGGAGCACCGGCACGGCGGCGCCGAGGGTCAGCGTCCAGGACAGGCTCACCATGCGCCAGCCGGTGAGGCCGAGGGCCAGGCTCACGTTCATCACCTGGAGGAAGGCGAAGCCGATGAGGGCGCGGACGTAGGTGACGTCGTTGGAGGCCCGGCTCACGATGTCGCCGGTGCTGCGCCGGGCGTAGAAGGGCGGCTGCTGGGCCATGAGGCGGGCGAAGATGTCCTGCCGGAGCTGGAACTCCACGTCGCGGCCCGGGTTGAAGATCAGCACCCGCGACAGGGTGCGGGCGACGATGACCCCGGCGCCCATCAGCGCGATGGCGGCGATGGGCGCCGCCGGGGAGAGGCCGTCGCGAATCGCGTCCACCGCGGCGCCGATGCGAACCGGGATCGCCACCGTCAGCCAGTTGGTGAGCGCCAGCGCCGCCGCGCCGGCGAGGTAGGTCCAGCGGTGCGGCCAGGCGTAGTCCCGGGCGAGGCGCAGGATGGGTCCGCGGGGCCGGGGCATCGAGGCGGTCAGTCCAGGCCGTCGCGGGAGGGGTCGACGAGAAAGCGCCCGGCGAGCGCGTCGCGGCCGAGGTGGACCTCGACGGGGCCGGCGTCGCGCCGCACGGCGAGGGGGAGCCTCACCGTGCGGCCGGCGAGGCGCAGCTCGACGGGCTCGCCGTCGACAACCTCGGCACCCGGCGGGAGGCGCGCCCAGGAGTCCGCGCGGGTCGGGTCGCAGGTCGCGGGAACCCCCGCCAGGCCGAGTTCCGGCAGGTCCACCGCCTCGCGCCAGCCGACGAGGGGCAGCTCGGCCTCCAGCTCCGCCCAGGCGGCCTCGTCGGGCCCGGCCTCGTCGGCCGGAAAGCCGTCGTCGTCGAGGCCGTCCTCGGCCGGGCCGCCGTCGGCGGCCTCGTCGGCCTCCCACGGGGCGTCCTCGCCGTCCGCGGCGAGGAGGTCGGGGAGGTCGTCCAGCGCGTCGTCCCCGTCGAGGAGGTCCTCCTCGTCGTCCTCCCAGGCGGCGGCCTCCTCGTTCCAGGCCGGGCCCACGGGCACGCTCCAGTCGCGCCGGTCGGCGGGCTCGGCCGGGGCATCGTGGGGAGCGCCCTCGGGAAGCGGCGCCCCGTCGGCGGGCGCGTCGTCGAGGGGGGTGGGCGGCGGTTCCGGCTCCTCGTCGACGAAGGCGCCGCCGGCTTCGCCGGGCTCCTCGCCTTCCGGGGCGAGGAGGTCGTCCTCCTCGTCCAGCGGGTCGGGCTTGCGTCGGGGCCGGTCGCTCATGGACCCTTCCTATCCCCCCGGCGCGGCGGCGCACCGTGCCATGATGCGCGGGTGCTGCCGCCACCCCCGGGCTTCGACGCCGACCGGGCCGCCGCCGAGGTGCGCTGGCTCGTCGAGGAGGTGGGTCCGCGGCCCGTCGGGAGCGAGGCCGCCCACCGCGCCGCCGCCGGGGTGGCCCGTCGCCTGCGGGCGGCCGGCTGGGAACCGGCGGTGGTGGGAATGCCCGACAACCTCGTCGCCTGCCGCGGCCGGGGCACGCGCCTGCTCCTCGCCCACACCGACACGGTGCCCGGCTCGCCCGGGGCGGTGGACGACGCCGCCGGGGTCGCCGTGCTCCTGGAGCTGGCGCGCCGCAGCGCGGCCGAGGACCTCTGCCTGGGCTTTCCCGCCGGCGAGGAGGCCGGGCTCCTCGGCTCGCGGCGGCTGGCGGCGAGCGCCGGCTGGCGGCCGGACGGGGCGCCGCTGGAGCTGGTGGTCGCCACCGAGCTGCTCGGGCAGGGCACCCTCGCCGTCATGGGGCTCGGGCCGGACTGGGGCACCGCCCGCCTGCGGTGGCTCGTCGACCGCGCCCCCGTCTCGGCGCCGTGGGTCTACCGGGCCTACAGCCGGGCCCTTCCGGGCATGGAGCGCAGCGACCACCTCCCCTTCGCCCGGGCCGGGGTGCCGGCGATCCTGCTCCTCGGGCGCGGCGAGCACGGGGTGTTTCCGCGCTACCACCAGCCCGCCGACACCGCCGTCGACCCGGCGCGGCTCGCCGAGGCCGCCGGCGTCCTCGAGTCGCTGGCGACGGGGCCCGCGCCGCCGCCGGCGAGCCGGGACCCCGCCGTGATCCTCGGGCATCTCGTCCTTCCCGGCGCCCTCACCCGGCTCGCCCTCGGCGCCGCCGCCCTGTCGGCCTGGGCCGACCGCCGGCGCCTGCGGGAGCTTCCCGGGCAGCTCGCCGTCGGCCTCGGCGCCGCCCTCGCCGCGGCGCTGGCGGCGGCGGGCTGGGCGGAGTCGGGGGTGTTCGGGGTGGCCGAGGCCGAGGCCACCGCGGCGGCCACCGCCGGGCTTCCCGCGACCGGCTGGTGGCGGGCGGCCCCCCTCGCCGCCCTCACCGCCGCCCTGGCCTTCCTCGGCGCGCGGCGCCTCCTGGGCCCGCGCGGGAGCGCCCCCCTCGCCGGCGGCCTCCTGGCCCTCACCGTCGCCGCCTGGGAGCCGGTGGCCGCCCTGCCGCTGGCGGTGGGCGCCCTCCTCTCCCGCCTGCACCCGCTCCTCGCCCTCGTCGGCCCCGCCTGGCTGCTGCGGCCGGACGCCTGGCGGGAGCTGAGCTTTCACGGCCTGCTGCCGCCGCTGGCCTGGGGGGCGCTGTGGGCCCTGGCGATTCCCGCGGTCGGCGCGCGGCCCCGGCCGTCGCCGGTCGCCACCGCCGGCATCCCGGACGGGGCGCCCGTCGATCCGGCCGGTGGGAGGCCCGTGAGCGGCGAGCCCTGAGCCGCGACGCCCCCAACGGCGACCCCCCGGGGCC
>WGAH01000305.1 GCA_015489145.1 Deltaproteobacteria bacterium | reverse complement strand
GCCATGAGCCCCCGCGATCCGCCGACGCCCCCCCGCCGCCCGCCGAGGCGGGGCGGCATGGTGCGCGCCTTCCTGGTGAGCGTCCTCGGCACCGGGCTCAGCCGGGTGCTCGGGGCGGCGCGCGACATCGCGCTGGGCCACGTCCTCGGGGCCGGCCGGGTGTCGGACGCCTTCTGGATCGCCTTCACCGTGCCCAACATCTTCCGCCGCTTCGTCGCCGACGAGGGGCTCACCGGCGCCCTCATCCCGGCGCTGGCCCGGGCCGGCCGCGACGAGGGCGAGGCCGCCGCCCGCCGCCTGGGAGGGCAGGCCCTCGCCGGCCTCCTCCTCGCCGGCCTCGTCCTGGGCGCGCTCGGCATCCTCGCGGCGAAACCCCTCGTCCTCGCCTTCGCCTGGGGCTTTCGCGACGACCCCGAGCAGCTCGCCCTGGCGGTGCGCCTCACGCGCATCCTGTTTCCCTTCGTCGTCTTCGTCAGCCTGGTGAGCTGGGCCGAGGGAATGCTCAACCAGCGGGGCCACTTCTTCGTCCCCAAGGTGGCCCCGGGCCTGGTCAGCGCCGCGATGGTCGCCGCCGCCGTCCTCTCCGCCGGCTCCGACCGCGCCGTCCTCGCCATCGCCTGGGGGGTGCTCGTCGGCGGCGCGGTCCACCTCCTCGTCTGCCTGCCGCCCCTGGTGCGCCTGTGGGGGCCCGTGCCGCCGGTCTTCGCCGGCCTGCGCGAGCCCCGCTTCCGCGCCTTCCTGCGCGAGATGAGCAAGGTCGTCGCCATCGGCGTCTTCGCGCAGGTCAACATCATGGTGCTCCGGCAGCTCGCCAGCCTCCTCGAGGCCGGCTCCGTCACCCACTACTGGTACGCCAACCGCGTCGTGGACCTCGCCCAGGGCGCCATCGCCGTGGCGGTGGGCAGCGCGGTGCTGCCCGCCATCGCCCGGGACGTGGCCCACCGCGACTGGGACCGCTTTCGCGCCGACTTCTCCCAGGCGATCCGCCTGGCCGCGCTGTTCCTGCTGCCGGCGGCGGTCCTGCTCCTCGTCCTCGCCGAGCCCGTGGTCGCCGTGCTGTTCCGCCACGGCCGCTTCGGGGCCGCCGACGCCGAGGTCACCGCCGCCACCCTGCGGGCGATGGTGCCCTTCATGCTGGCGGTCGCCGGCATCAACATCGTCAAGCGCGCCTTCTTCGCCCTCGACGAGCGCAACGTGCTGCTGGCCGTCGGCGGGGCGGGCATCGCGCTCACCGCCGGGGCCGGCTACCCGCTGGCGCACCGCCTCGGCGTGCAGGGCCTCGCCCTCGCGCTCTCGGCGTCGACGGCCGCGCAGCTCCTCGCCTACCTCGTGCTCCTTCGGCGGCGCATCGGCGATGCGCTCGATCTCGCCGGCGTCTCCGGGCCCCTCCTCCGCATGTTCCTCGCGGCCCTGCCCGCCGCCGCCCTCGCCCGGGCCCTCACCGCCCCCGGGGCCTGGGCCGAGGGCCCGAGCGTCCCCAACCTCCTGCGCCTCGCCCTCGCCGGCGCCGGCGCCGGCGCCGCCTACCTCGCCGCCGCCTGGCTCCTGCGCGTCGACGAGGCCCGCCGCCTCCTCCGCCGGCTCCGCCGCCCGCGTCGCTGAGCGCGGCCGCCACGGTTCGGTGACATCCGGGTTCTTCGACCGGATCGCCCCCGGGATTCGATTGCGCCGCTCCCCGCCCCGCAGTAGGGTGCGCGCGAGCGAGGAACGCGACGGAGAGCGTTCCCACGGAGGACGGGACAACCCATGTCGGAAAAGCTCTTCGTCGGCGGCCTCGCCTGGGCCACGACCTCGGAGGGGCTGCGCGATGCGTTCGCCGTGCACGGCAACGTCGTCGACGCCATCGTGATGACGGACCGGGAGACCGGCCGCAGCCGCGGCTTCGGCTTCGTCTCCTTCGACGACCCCGCCGCCGCCCAGGCGGCCCGCGACGCCATGGACGGCGCCGAGCTCGACGGGCGGCGCATCCGGGTCGACCTCGCCCGCAACGACCGCGGCCCCCGCCGGGGCCCGCCCCGGCGGCCGTCGGGACCCTCGCGCTCGTCGTCCTCCCAGCGG
>WGAH01000304.1 GCA_015489145.1 Deltaproteobacteria bacterium | reverse complement strand
CCTCGCCGTCGCGGGGCTGGGCCGGGCGCGCTACTTCACGACGATCCAGTAGCCGCCGTAGCGCTTCTCGTCGGACTCGCCCTCGACGGGCACGAAGAAGCCCTTCCAGTCCGCGATGAAGTACTCGCCCGGCTCGAAGTCGATCGTGACGAGCCGCTTGCCCTCGTTGACCTCCTTCGAGGTGAACTTCGCGCGCTCGCGGTACTCGACCTTCCAGCGGTGCTGCTTGTTCTTGCGGTCGCGGTAGGCGCAGCCCTCGTCGTCGAGGCGGAAGGGCCGCCAGCCCGGGTGCTCGTAGTCGAAGAAGGTCGCCTCGCCCGCCGGGACCTCGTTGGGCTGGCTCGCCTCGCGGTCGAGACAGAAGGAGCGGGTGACCGTGCCGCCCTCCTTCTTGCGGCGGCCGACCAGCTCGCCGGGCTTCATCGCCTCGTAGCTGTCGTTCACCAGCAGGAACAGCCCCTTGGACTCGGGGATCTTCACCAGGGTCTGCGGGCCGAGGTCGTAGGTCTTGCGCTCGGTGGCGGCCAGGGTCATGCGCTCGTCGGTGTAGCCGTCGGCCGAGAAGATCAGGTCGTACTCGCCCGCCGGGCACTTCAGCTCGAAGTGGCCCTGCTCGTCGGTCTGGTCCATGCAGGTGGTGCCGAAGGCCGCCGCCCGCGCCCCGGGGATGGGCTTGCCCGCCACGTCGACGATGCTGCCCTCGATCACCGTGCCGCCGCAGCCGGCGAGCAGGAACGCCAGGCCCGTCGAGAGAGTCTTCATGGGGTCCCCCTTTCTTCCCCGTCGAGGAAGGAGACGTGGTCGATCTTGGCGAGGGGCAGGAACAGCGTGCCCGCGCCGCCCTCCATGGCGCGGCCGGCCTCGTCGAGGCAGCGCTCCACCGCCACCAGCAGGCCGCCCGCCGGCCCCGACGCGCCGAGGCGCCCCTCGAGGACGAAGGTGCCGGGCGGCAGGTGGGGGTGGTCCCGCGTGGTGAACAGCGGGGTGCGCAGGAAGACGCGCACCCGTCCGTCCGCGGTGCCCCCGGGTTCCCGTTCCTCGCGGGTCGCTCCAGCCATGCGCGCTCCTGCCCGTCGCCGGGAAGGTATCACGTCGGCGGCGGCCGGCGCGGACCGGTTCGCGGCTTCGCGGGATAGCCTGACGCGCCCCAGGGGCGGTCGCCGGCGCCCCGGCCCGGGGACCGCCGGCAAACCCGCCTCCCGCACCCGGAGGACCCCATGCGCCGTCTCGCCGCCCTCGCGATCCTGGCCGCGGCCTGCGGCCCCGACCCCGAGCTCGTCGCCGAGCGCGACCGCCTCCAGAACCAGGTCGAGAAGCTCCAGAAGGAGAACGACCGCCTCGAACGCGAGGCCGACCAGCTCCACGCCCGCGTCCGCAAGCTCCAGGAAAAGGTCGACAGCCTGGAGCGGCAGGCGGCCCTCGACCGCCTCGGGCTGGAGGAGGGCCAGCGCCTCGTCGCGACGATCCAGACCAGCCTCGGCGACATCCACTGCGAGCTGTGGCCCGACAAGGCCCCGCTCACCGTCGAGAACTTCGTCGGCCTCGCCGAGGGCACCCGCGCCTGGACCGACCCGGACACCGGCCGGGAGGTGCGCCGGCCGCTGTACGACGGCACCCTGTTCCACCGGGTCATCCCGAAGTTCATGATCCAGGGGGGCGACCCGATGGGCGACGGCTCGGGCGGCCCCGGCTACACCTTCGCCGACGAGATCCGCCCGGACGTGCGCTTCGACGAGCCGGGGCTGCTGGCGATGGCCAACCGCGGCCCGAACACCAACGGCAGCCAGTTCTTCATCACCGACCGGTCCACGCCCCACCACCTCGACGGCAAGCACACGATCTTCGGCAAGTGCGGCGACGCCGACGTCGTCGAGCGCATCGCCACCGTGCCCACCGGGGCGAACAACCGGCCGCTGAAGGACGTGGTGATCCGCCACGTCCGCATCGACCGGGAGTAGCCCCCCGGGCCGTCACGAATCGTCCCAGGATGGGCCGCCCGGCGGGGCGGGCGCCGTGTCAGGATGGCGCCGCGATGCCGCTCCGCCATTCCCAGCCTCCGGCCAGCCTTCGCCGAGCCCTCGCGGCGGTGGCGGGCCTCGCCCTCGCCGCGCCCCCGGCCGCCGCCGAGGACGCCGCGCCGGTCGAGGGCGCCGCTCCCGCCGCGCATCCCCCGGACGCCCCCCCCGGCGAGGCGTCCTCGGCGGCGGCCGGGGG
>WGAH01000303.1 GCA_015489145.1 Deltaproteobacteria bacterium | reverse complement strand
CGGGGAAGGGCGTGTTGGCGGCAGGCGGCGGCAGTCGGGAGGCGAGGGGGGGCGGCGACGCCCTGACGCGGGCGCTCCTCGTGCGGGCCGCCGAGGGGGCCAGCATCGACGAGGTCCTCGCGGTGTTCCTCGACGGGGTCGCCGCCGGGGAGACGGCCTTCGACGGTCGAGGCGGCGTGGTCGCGCTGGACGCCGGGGCGCGGGCCCTGCGCGTCCACGCCCACCGGGTCGACGAGGACGCGCTGCTGCGGGCCTTTCGCGACGGCATGGGCCGGCTCCCGGGTCCCCGGGACTGGCCGGACCGCGTGCGGAGCGCCGGGCGCCTCCGGCCCCTGCCCGAGGGGCCCGCCGAGGGGACCTGGGCGCGTAGCGTGCTGCTGGCCGAGGGCGAGGTGCGCGGCGTGCTGGTGCTGGGCCTGCGGCGCCCCCTCGGCCCGGCCGAGATGGACCGGGTGCGCCTCGTGACGCCCTTTTTCGCCAGCCTCGTCCTGCGGGCCGAGCGGGACCGGCTGCTGCGGCGGGGCGAGGCCCGCTTTCGCGCCATCGCCGAGGCGGCGAGCGACGCGATGGTCGTCTTCGACGAGAAGCTGTGCCTGGGCTGGTGGAACCCCGCCGCGGCCCGCCTCGCCGGCCAGCCGCCGGAACCCGCCGCGCTCCCGGTGGGTCGCCCCCTCGGCGAGCTGTTCGGCCTCCGGGAGCTGCCGACCCGGCTCTGGCTCGCCCAGGCGGTGCGGGGCGGACCGCCGGCGAAGCCCTGGCGGCGGTCGGTGGCGCGCCTCGAGATCCGGGACGCCGGGGGAGGGCGCCGCGCCGTGCGGGCCTCCCTCGCCCGCCTCGTCATCGACGGCCGGCCCGCCGGCATCCTGGTCATGCACGACCTCACCGAGGCCGAGCTGCACCGGGCCCGGCTGGAGCGGGCGGAGCGCCT
Source organism: Deltaproteobacteria bacterium (assembly GCA_015489145.1). Lineage (GTDB taxonomy): Bacteria > Myxococcota_A > UBA796 > UBA796 > UBA2385 > S143-5. The sequence goes on along the minus strand of WGAH01000303.1, from coordinate 1,977 downwards.
CGCCAGCGTCGGCACGCTGCTCACGGGCATCATGCACGAGGTCCGCAACCCGCTGGGCGCGGCGGCCCTCCACGTCGGCCTCGCCCGGGAGGCGGTGGACCGGCTGCGGCGCATCGGCGGAATGCCCGCCGCCGCCGCCGAGGAGCTGGCCGAGCTCGGCGAGGTGCTCGACGACGCCGAGGCGGCGGTCGGCGGCGTCGCGCGCATCGCCGACGACCTCATGCGCCTCGCCCGCGGCGACCGGGCCGCCGGCGAGGACGACCGCGCCGATCCCGAGGCCGTCGCCCGCCGGGCCGCCCGCCTCGCGCGCGCCGAGATGCCGCCGGGGGCGCGCCTCGAGCTGGACCTCCGGCCGGCGCCGCCGGTCCGCATGTCGGCGGGGCGCCTCGGCCAGGTGCTGCTCAACCTGCTGATCAACGCGGCCCGGGCCGTCCGCGAGGCCGGCGGGACGGGCCGGAAGGTGGTGCTCCGCCTCCGCGCCCCCGGCGGGCGGGTCAGCCTCGAGGTTCGCGACGACGGGGTGGGCATTCCCGAGCACGCCCGCGGTCGCCTGTTCGACCCCTTCTTCTCCACCCGCCCGCCCGGGGAGGGCACGGGACTCGGCCTGTGGATGGTGCGGGAGCTGGTGCAGGCGGTCGGCGGCGAGGTGCGCGTCCACAGCGAGGAGGGCGCCGGCACCCGCTTCGAGGTGCGCCTGCCGCCGGCGGGGCTCGTCCGGGCCGCCGGGGGCTGAGGGCCGGCGATTCGCCTTCGGTTCGGGCCGGGGGGACCGATGCGCCCCCTGGAGGATGCGATGGCCACCCTGCGGGTCGCCCTGGGAGAACGCACCCTGTTCGAGTTCCGCCTGCGCGGCGGCGCGGTGACCATCGGCCGCGCCGACACCTGCGATATCGCGCTCCCGGACGAGGGCATCAGCCGGCTGCACTGCCTGCTGACCCACCGGCGCGGGACCTGGTACGTGGCGGACCGCAGCCGCCACGGCGTGCTCCTCGACGGCCGGCCGGTGGACGGCGGCGCGGTGCTGGCCGAGGGGAGCACCCTGCTGGTCGGGCCCTACCGGCTCACCCTCCTCGACGGGGCGCGGCCGGCGCGGCCCACGGCGCCGACCCTGCCCCCCCGGGACCACGAGCTGCTCGTGCTGGACGGCGGGGCGGTCTGGGCCGAGCAGGCCGCCCTGGAGGTGGTGGAGGGGCCGGAGCGCGGGCTGCGCGTCCGGCTGTCCGCCAGCCGGCAGACCCTCGGCGGCCCGGGGAGCGACGTGGTGATCGCCGACCCCTCGCTGGTGGCGGACCACTGCCTGGTGCTGGTGTCGCGGGGCCGGGTCATCCTCGCGCCGGGGGCCGGCGCCGCCTGGTTCGCCGAGGAGCGGGTGCGGGCGGTGACGCCCATCCTGGAGGGCGAGACCTTCCGCGTGGGCGACACGGTGCTGCGCGTGGCGCGGGAGGCGGTGGAAGACGAGGCGGAGGCGACCTCCTTCGGGGAGCTGGTCGGCCGAAGCGCGGCGATGCGGCGCATCTTCGGGGTGCTCCGCCGCGTGGCGGGCCACCACCACCCGGTGCTGCTGGTCGGGGAGTCGGGGACCGGCAAGGAGCTGGCGGCGCGGGCGATCCACGAGCACGGCCCCCGGGCCGGCGCCCCCTTCGTGGCCCTCAACTGCGGCGCGATCGCGACGGAGCTGTTCGAGAGCGAGCTGTTCGGCCACGAGAAGGGCGCATTCACCGGCGCGGAGCGGCGGCGGGACGGCGCCTTCCAGGAGGCCGACGGCGGCACCCTGTTCCTCGACGAGGTGGGGGAGCTGCCGGAGACGGCCCAGTCCAAGCTGCTGCGGACCCTCGAGACGGGGGAGGTGCGGCGCGTCGGCTCGGCCGAGGTCAGCTTTCCCGACGTCCGCATCATCGCCGCGACGAACCGCGACCTCGCCGGCGAGGTCGCGGTTCGTCGCGGCGATGATGCGGACGTCGGGAAAGCTGACCTCGG
>WGAH01000302.1 GCA_015489145.1 Deltaproteobacteria bacterium | reverse complement strand
TCAGATGTGTATAAGAGACAGGTCACGTCCGCCTCGGGGAGCGCCGGGGCGACGGCGCGCGGCGAGCGGCCGCAGGCGGCGGCCAGCGCCAGGACCGGGAGGAGAGGGGGCATCGCGTTTCCGGGAAAAGGGTAGCCGGCGGGAGGGGGAGCCGCGTCGCCCCGCGCTACGCTGGGCCGGTGACGGGCTCATTCCGGGTATCGGCACGGGGCGGCGGGGGCCCGCACCCCCTCGCGCGCTGGCTGACGTCGGCGGTGGTGGCGGCCGCGGCCGTGCTGCCCCTCGCCGCCTCCCTCCGGCACCCGCTCCTCTGGGACGCGGCCTTCATGGTGCGCGACGACCCGGCCACCGCCGATCTCGCCGCCGCCCTCCGGGCCCTGGACGAGCCGGCTGCCGCCTCGCTCGGCATCGCCAGCGACCGCGTGGGGCAGCTCCCCTACTACCGGCCGTTGCTCGGGCTCCTCGTCGCCTCCCTGCGCGGCCTGCTCGGCGCCGCCCCGGCCCCCTGGCACGCCCTGTCGCTCGCCCTCCACGCGGCGGTGGCGGTGGTCCTCCTCGGGGTGACGCGGGAGCTGTTGCGGCGGGTCGACGGGGAGGAACCGCGGGCCGCCGCCCGGGCCGCCCTGCTCGGGGCGCTGCTGTTCGCCGTGGCCCCAGGCAAGGCCGAGGCGGCGGCCTGGGTCTACGGCCTGGGCAACCTCGTCCTGGCCCTGCTCGCCCTGCTCGCCCTGCGCGCCTGGCTGGCCGACCGCCCCCTGGCGCTCGCCCTCCTCGCCGGCGCCGCGCCCTTCGTCCGGGAGGAAGGCGTGCTCCTCGCGCCGCTCCTGCTGCTGGCCGAGGTCGGGTTGCTGCCCGGGCGCCCCGGCCGCCTGCGGCGCACCGGCCCCGCCTTCGCGGCGGCGGTCGCCTACCTGCTGCTCCGCGCCCGGGTCGTGGGCGGGGTGCCCCTGCCCGAGGCGCCTCCGCTCGCGCTCCTCGCCCAGGACCTCGCCCTCCTGGCCGAGTCCGCCCGCGTCCTCGCCTGGCCGCCGGGCCGCGTCGGCGCCTACCCGGCCCGGCCCCCCGACGCCCTGCCCGCGCTCGCCCTGGCCGGACTCCCCCTCGCGGCGGGCCTCGCCTGGGTCCTGGGACGGTGGCGCCGGGCGCCCCTCCCCGCCTTCGCGCTGGCCTGGGGCCTGGCCTGGCTGCTCCCGTGGTTCGACGCCGGCCGCTTCGGCGAGTGGCGGCTCACCGAGAAGGCGCTGCTCCTGCCGGCGACGGGGTGGGTGCCGCTCCTCGGGGCGGCGCTGGCCCGCCGGCGGGCGGGACGGGTCCTCGCCCTGGCCCTGGTCGCGCTCTGGGGCGCCCGCACCGCCGCCCGCACCGCCCCGCGGTCCTCGCCGACCCGCTTCTTCGAGGCGGTGACCGCCGAGGCGCCGGACCTGGCGACCGGCTGGTACATGCTCGGCCTGGCCCGGGTCGAGGCCGGCGATCTCGACGGGGCGGCCCGCGCCTTCCAGGCCGCCCTCGAGCGCGAGCCGGCGCACTCGCTGGCCTGGAACAACCTGGGCAACTGCCGCTGGGCCCAGGGCCGGCGGGCCGAGGCCGAGGCGGCCTGGACCCGCGCCGTCGCCGCCGACCCGGCCAACGCGCCCGCCCTCTACAACCTCGGCATGGCCGCGGAGGCCCGGGGCGATCTCGCCGCCGCCCGCGCGCGCTACGCCCGCTACCTCGCCGTCGCCCCGGAGGTCCCGCCCGGCGTCGCCGCCCACCTCGCCGCCCTCGGCCTGCGCCGCTGAGCCGGCGCCTCGCGGCGGTCCGCTTCAGGCTCCCTCGACGACGCCGCGGGCCGTCGCGGTCCACCAGCGGCGGTGGGGCAGCAGCACGGCGCGCACCGGGCCCCCGCTGCAGGCGTCGGACCTCAGCGTGATGCGGTTGGGCGCGGTGAAGGCCGGGGCCGGCATCCCGGCGTGGTGGCCGCTCACCACCACCCGGTCCCAGCGCGGGTCGGCCAGCCTGGAACGGCGCTTGTCCCGGAGCGCCTGGGGCATGTGGTCGCGCGCCTCCGGGAGCTGCTTGCGGCGCAGCGGCGCGAGCTGCGCTTCCAGCGGTCCCGGCTCGAGGCCGGCGTGGACCAGCAGGTAGCGCCCGGTGTCGAGGAACCAGGGAAGCGCGGCGAGGAAGGCCCGGTGCCGGGCCGGGAAGCGGGCGCGGAAGGCCGCCGGGTCGCCGGCGCCGACCTGCGCGGGCGTCGAGCCGCCGGGGTTCCAGTAGTGGTGCCAGTTGCGGAACCAGCGGTCGTCCCGCAGCGCGCGGAGGCAGGCGAGGTCGTGGTTGCCGAGGATCGGGCGGAAGCGATCGCCCCGGCGCGCGGCGAGCTCGACGAGGAGGTCGAGCAGGCCCGGCACGTCGGGGCCGTTGTCGCAGTAGTCGCCCAGCGGCGCGATCAGCGCCTCGGGCGCCTCCCGGTCGGCGCGGTCCACCAGGGCGCGCAGGGCGTCGGGGTGGCCGTGGAGGTCGGCGATGGCCAGGACGGGCCGCCCCCGGACCGCCAGCCGCCGGGCGAGGTCCTCGATGCGGCGCCGCTGGGGCAGGGCGGACAGGGCCTCCTCGGGCCAGGCCGCCCCCGCCGCCCCGAGGAACATGCCGCAGAGCGCGGCGGTGCTGTCGCCGTCTCCGCCGATGCGGGCCGCCTTCTCGATGGCCTTCATCGGGTCGTCCCTCCACCGCAGCGCCGCCGCCAGGGCCAGGCCGAGGGCCGAGGGGGCGCGCCAGCCGCCGTCCCCGGGATGGACCGCCGCCCCGTCCAGCCAGGCCTCGCCCCGCTCCGGCCCGCGCCCGGCCAGGGCCAGGGCGTCGTCGAGGGCGCGGGCGACGTCGCCGCCGGCCCCGCGGCCCGCCAGCCGGCTCCGGGCCTCCGCCACCAGCGCGCGGCTCAGCGGGGCGCCGTCCAGCAGCCGCCGGTGGATCCAGGCGGCGGCGCGGGCCGCCTCGGCGGCGTTGGGGTGGGCGTGGGTGAGCCGGGCCTGCACCGTCGCCGCCTCCTCCAGCGCCGCGCCGGCCAGGCCCATCGCCAGGGGCGCCACCCGGGTGACCGCCCCGCAGCCGTCGGAGCCCGCCACCCCGCTCGCGCGCCAGTCGCGGGAGCGGCTCCAGCGCCCCACGCCGGCGATGCTGGTCCGCCCGGGGTGGCCGCCCGCGGCGCGGCATTCGTCGGCCCAGGCGAGGAAGCGCTCGCCGACGTGCAGGCCGAAGAGGTCGGCCTCGAAGGCCGCGTCGTCCACGGGCAGGTCGAGCACCGCCTCCGCAAGGTGCAGGCTGATGCGCGTGTCCTCGGTCCAGCGGAGCGCGCCGGGGCGGAGGTCGACGGGCGCCCGGCGGGCGGCGGGAGCGGACAGGCCCTCCAGGGGCGCCCCGAAGGCGTTGCCGAGGGCCAGGCCCTGGAAGGACGCCCGGCAGCGACGCAGGAAGGG
>WGAH01000301.1 GCA_015489145.1 Deltaproteobacteria bacterium | reverse complement strand
GTGGGGATCGACGGGTTCGAGGAGCCCGAGGATGTCGGCGCGGCGCCGCCAGGCGAACTCCAGGGCCTCGAGGCGGCCGAGGCGCAGCCGGTCGCGGGCGCTGCCGAGGTCGACCAGGCTGTCGGTGGCGCCCGCGACCGGCTGCGCCTCGGCCGCCTCGACCCGCCGGGCGAGGCGGCGGTGGTCTTCCGCCTCGAGGCCCTGGAGTTCGCCTGGCGGCGCGGCGCCGACATCCTCGGGCTCCTCGAACCCGTCGATCCCCACCACCCGCCGCCGGGTCCGGTCCACGCCCGCGCCGACCACCACCCGGCCCTGGGCGACTGCGGCGCCGCCGACGGGGCGCTCGTGGTGCTGCGGGCCCTGGCCGAGGCGCGGGAGTCGGGCCTCGGCCACGTCGTGGTGCTCGCGGATCCCGGCCTCCCCCCCGTGGGGCTGCGGGTCCGCACGGCCCTGGCGTGCTAACGTGGGCGCGCTTTCGCGGGGGACGACGAGGAGGAGGGACAGCACCGTGGCCACCCGGGCGACCACCCGCCGCTTCCACTTTCTCCGCGAGATCGCCAGCGGGGGCTTCGGCAGCGTCTACCTCGCCGAGCTGGTCCATTCCGACGGCTTCAAGCGGGTGGTGGCGGTCAAGCTCCTCAAGACCCAGTGGACGGACAACGAGGAGGTCGCCCGCCGCATGCGCGACGAGGCCCGCCTCCTCGGCCGGCTGCGCCACCACCACATCGTCGACGTCTACGACCTGACCTCCATCGACGGCCGGGCGGCGGTGGTGATGGAGTACCTCGAGGGGGTCGACCTCCGCACCATCGTCCGCGAGGCGGCCGAGCGCTTCGAGCGCATCCCGGTGCGCGCCGCCCTCGAGATCGCGGCCGCCGTCGCCGGGGCGCTCGACGCGGCCTACAACCGCCCGCCGATGCCCGGGGAGCGCCCCCTGCGGGTGATCCACCGCGACATCAAGCCGAGCAACGTCATGATCGACGCCGCCGGCATGGTCAAGGTGCTCGACTTCGGCGTGGCCCGCTCCGAGATCGACGGCCGCGAGTCCAACACCCAGGAGCTGCAGTTCGGCTCGGTGGACTACATGGCCCCCGAGCGCCTGTTCTTCGAGCCCGAGACCCCGGCTTCCGACGTCTACTCCCTCGGCGCCACCCTCTACGAGGCGCTCAGCCTCGAGAAGCTGGGAAAGGCCCGGGGCCGGGAGGCCCGCCACGCCGCCTTCGTCGAGGACCGCCTCAGCTTCCTGCGCGCGGTCCTCGAGATCTCCGGCAACGCCGCCTCCGAGCTGCACGCCCTGCTGCGCGACGCCCTGGCCTTCGCCTTCGAGGACCGCCCCTCGGCGGCCGAGTTCCACCAGCGCGCCCGGGCGCTGGCCCGCATCGTCGACGACGAGGACCTCGCCTCCTGGGCCGAGCGGGTCCTGCCGCCGCTCATCGAGCGCGCCCACCGCGAGCCCGTCGCCTCCAGCCCCCTGAGCGATTCCTGGCGCACCGAGGACCTCGTCGCCGACGAGGCCGACGCGGTGCCCCCAGCCGGGGGCGAGGAGGACCCGTCGGCCAGCGAGGTGCTGCGGCGGGGGGCGATGGCCGAAATGGAGGTCACGGGCGAGGCGCGGCCGGCTCACGGCACCCTGGTGCCCGACGAGGGGCCCGTCCCCGCCGCGGATCCCACCGACGCGCCCTCGGTGGCCCGGGCGCAGGTCCCGCCGGCGGCTGTCCCGGCCGTCCCGGAGCCGGAGCCGCCCAGGGCCCCGGAGTTCCTCCCGGACGAGCTCGAGATCGACGCCGACGAGCTGGCCACCGCCGTCGCCGTGCGGGTGGCCCGCCCCGGGGGCGGCATCGCCCTGGTCGCGGTGCAGGGCGAGGACGGCCTGCCGGTGAGCACCCAGCCGGCCGCCGAGGAGGCCCTTCCGCCCGCGCCCGAGGGGGGCGGCCCCGCCGGGCCGGTGGACGAGGCTCCGCCGGCGGCCTTCGGCGCGGTGGGTAGCTTCGTCGGCGAGGCCACCGAGGAGCCCACCACCACCGAGTCCACCCTGACCACCGACGCCCTGACCCAGCCCCTCGACCCGGCGGCGCACGAGCCGGCCGAGCCGTCGCCGGTCCCGGCGCCGCCCGCCTCCGAGGCGCCGGCGCGGCGGCGGGGCGGCCTGCTCGCCGCCGTGGCGGTGGTGGGCTGCGTGCTTCCGGTGCTGGCCGTCGCCGGCGGCATCGTCGCCCTCGCCACCGACGCCGGGGGCTTCGCCACCCGCCTGCGCGAGCTCGCCTCGGGCCGGGGGGCCGAGGTGGCGGCACGGGCGCCGGCCGTCCCCGCGGCGCCGGTCGCCTCCGAGGCGCGGGCCGCGGCGCCCGCCGGCCCGGCGATTCGCTTCGAGTCGGCCTGGCCCGACACCCGGCGCGTCACCGTGCGGTGCGACGCCGAGCACGCCGCCGGGGAACGCGCGGCCGCGGTGGCCCTCGAGCGGGCCGACCGCTGCGCCGTCACGCTGATCCAGCGCGACCGCAGCCGGCGGATCGCCATCGTCGACGCGCCCGAGGCCGGGGTGTACCGCTGCTTCGAGGACGGGCAGCCCGAGTGCCGCCGGCAGTAGGGGGGAGGACGCCGTGAACCGCGTCGTGATCACCGGGGTCGGGGTCCAGAGCGCCGCCGGCGCCGGCCTCTCCGCCCTCGCCTCCGCGATTCGCGAGGGGCGGAGCTGTCTGTCGCCCCTCGACACGCCCCTGCCCGTGAGCCTCGCCGGGCAGGTGCCCGAGCCGGTGGAACCCGACGAGGCCTTTCCCGACGACCGCAAGGCCTGGCTCGCCTTCGCCGCCGCCGAGGAGGCGATCGCCGCCGCCGACCTCGACGGCGAGGCGGCCCTGTGTCCCGAGCGGCGCCGGGCGGTCTTCCTCGGCACCGGCCTGGCCAGCGTCACCCCCGGGCAGCTCGCCGAGGACATCTACCCGCACCTTCGCCCCGACGGCACCTTCGACCGCGAGGCGATGGCCCGCGACCTCGACGCCCGGCGGGCTTCGCCCCGGCGGCACATGCCGGGTCGGGTGACCGCGGCCCTCGCCCGGCGCATCGACGCGGCCGGTCCCACGGGCACCAGCTTCTCCGCCTGCGCGGCGGCGGCCCAGGCCATCGCCGAGGGCTTCTGGACCCTGCGGCGCGGCCGGGCCGACCTCGCGCTGGTCGGCGGCCACGACGCGATGATCCACCCCCTCGGCATCCTCTCCTTCGTCGTGCTCGGCGCCATCGGCGAGGGCCCCTGCCGGCCCTTCGACCGCCGGCGCGACGGCTTCGCCATGGGCGAGGGAGCGGCGGTGCTCGTGCTGGAGACGCTGGAGCACGCCCGGTCCCGCGGGGCGGTGCCCCTGGCCGAGGTGCTCGGCGCCGGCACCAGCGCCGACGGCCACAACCCGACCGCGCCCCATCCGGAGGGGCGCGGAGCCGAGGCCGCCATGCGGGCGGCCCTGGCCGACGCCGGGTTGCGGCCGGAGCAGGTCGACTACGTCAACGCCCACGGCACCGGCACGCCCCTGGGCGACCGGGCCGAGGCGATGGCCGTGGCGCGGGTCTTCGGGCCGGAGGCGCGCATCTCCTCGATCAAGGGCGCCATCGGGCACACGGTGGCCGCCGCCGGGGCGCTGGAGGCCGCCGCCTGCGTCGCGGCCCTGCGCGAGGGCTTCCTGCCGGGCACGGTCGGCCTCGAGCAGCCCGACCCCGACCTGCCCCTGCGCCCGCTCCGCGACCCGCTTCCCTTCCGGGCGCGGGTGGTGCTGTCCAATTCCTTCGGTTTCGGCGGCCAGAACTGCGCGCTCCTGCTCGGGGCGCCGGGGGGGATCGATGCCTGAACCCGTGCTTTCGGAGCGTTTTCTCGACGGGCTCCGCCCGGTGGCCGTCGCCCGCGTCGGCCTGCTCTGCCCGGCGGGCATGGGGCCCGAGGGCGCCCGGGGCGGCCGCCCCGGCGAGGTCCCCGGCTTTCGCGCCCGGGCCTTCGTGCCCGACCGCAAGAGCATCAAGCTGATGACCCGGGCGGTGCAGCTCGGGGTGAGCGCGGCCCGGCTCGCCTGTTCCGGGCCCGCCGCCGCGATCCTGGACGAGGTCGAGCCCGTCCGGCGCGGCGCCTTCGTCGGGGCCTCGCCCCAGCTCGGCGATCCCGACGATCTCGCCCCGGCCCTCGACGTGTCCACCGGCGACGACGGGCGCTTCGACCTCGGGCGCTTCGCCCGCGAGGGCATCCCCCGCATCCACCCGCTGTGGCTGGTGCGGGGCCTGTCGAACAACGTGCTCGGCTTCGCCAGCCTGTTCTTCGACCTCCAGGGCGTGAACATGAACTACTGCGACGGCGAGGCGGGCGGCTGGACGGCCCTGGTCGAGGGCGCCCGGGCGGTGGCCGAGGGCCGGGCCGACGCGGTGCTGGCCGGCGGCGCCGACGCGCTGCTCGACGCCGGGCCCCTCCTCGGCGGGCGGGACGTGGGCGAGGGGGCGGCCTTCCTCCTCCTCCACCCGGCCCGGGAGCCGGGCCCCGTCGTACCCCTCGACCGCGACGCCCTGTCGGCCGACGAGGCCGAGCTCGGCTACCTCGGCGCCGCCACCTGGCCGGTGGCCCTCGCCCGGCACCTCCTCGCGCGCTTCCCCGAGCTCGCCGGCTGAGCGCCGGCGAGCGCCGCCCCATGGCCTCGAACGCTGGTTTCCGTGTATCATCGTGTCGGCGCGCGGTCGGCGTGGAGGTGCGGCATGGCGGACCTGTTCGACTACCGGGAAGTGGGTCGGGGGCGGAGGGCGCCGGGCACCTCGGCCAGGGGCACCGCCCCGCGGGACCGGGCGTGCTCCAGCGTCTCCAGCACGAGCACCGCCGCT
>WGAH01000300.1 GCA_015489145.1 Deltaproteobacteria bacterium | reverse complement strand
CTCGAGGAAGCCCGCCGCCAGGCCCTCGAGGAAGCCCGCCGCCAGGCCCTCGAGGAAGCCCGCCGCCAGGCCCTCCTCGACACCGCCCTGCTCATCCTCCGGTCGCGCCTGGGCGGCGCGGAGGCGGTGGAGCGGGTGGCGCCGCGGGTGCGCGGACTGGACACCGCGGGGCTGGAGCGCGTCCTGCCGGTGCTGGCCCGGTCCAGCGCGACCACGGCCGAGGCGGTCCTCGCCGAGCTGGAGCGCGACGCCGACCTCCCCTGAAGGCCGCCGGCCCGCCGGGGGCTGTTCCAGGTCATTCGCCGGCGGCTGCGCGTCGCTCCCCCCACCGTTAGGGCCGGCCGCCCAGGAAGGTCGCCGGCCGCCGACGGGGGCCGCCGACCGAGGAGGCGAACATGACCGACAAGGACCGCGCCGAGGGCGCCGCGGAAGACGAACTCGATCTCGACCTGCTCCGGGAGCTCAGCGAGACCCCCGGCGCCCCCGGCCGCGAGGAGAAGATCCGCGCCATCGTCGTCCGCGAGCTGGAGCCGATCTGCGACTCGGTCGAGATCGACGCCTTCGGCAACGTCATCGCCGTCCGCAAGGGCAGCGAGGGCGGCCGCCTCGCCGCCAGCGGCCACATGGACGAGATCGCCTTCATGGTGAGCGCGATCCACGAGCAGGGCTTCCTGCACTTCGTGCCCCTCGGCGGCTTCGACCCCAAGACGCTCACCGCCCAGCGGGTCATCGTCCACGGCCGCAAGGACCTCGTCGGCGTCATGGGCAGCAAGCCCATCCACGTCATGACCGCCGAGGAGCGCGGCAAGGCCCCCAAGCTCGAGCACTTCACCATCGACCTGGGCCTGCCCGCCGACGAGGTCCGCGAGCTGGTGCGCGTCGGCGACGTCGTCACCCGGGAACGGCGCCTCGAGCGGGTCGGGCGGCTGCTCAACGGCAAGAGCTTCGACGATCGCATCGGCGTCTTCGTGCTCATCGAGGCGATGCGCCGCGCCCGCTCCAACCGCATGGACCTCTACGCGATCGCCAGCGCCCAGGAAGAAATCGGCGTGCGCGGCGCCCTCGTCGCCGCCCAGAACGTCCGCCCCGACGTGGGCATCGCCCTCGACGTGACCCTCGCCAACGACGTGCCCTTCATCCAGCCCCACGACCGCATCACCGAGCTGGGCAAGGGCACGGCGATCAAGGCCTACGACAGCAGCGCCGTGCCGAACTGGAAGCTCGTCGACCACATGCGGGAGCTGTGCGAGGCCCGGGGCATCCCCCACCAGATGGAGGTGCTCCCCCGGGGGGGCACCGACACCGGCGCCCTGCAGCGCGGGGGCGGCGGCGCGGCGGCGGGCTGCATCAGCGTGCCGACCCGCTACGTCCACTCGGTCATCGAGATGGTCCACCCCGACGACGTGCTCGCCAGCATTCGGCTGCTGGCCGCGCTGTTCGAGGAGGCCACCGCCGACCGCTACCGCCTCGGCACCGCCTGAGCCGAGCAGCCCGCCGGCCCTCGCGGGAAGGCCGGCCCCCCGGGGAAGGGCCGCGCTACTCGATGCGGAAGGCCCGGACGCGCAGCTCGGCGTCCGGGTCGGCCGGCACGCTCACCACCTGCCCCGGCTCGTCCACCGTGACCTGGAGGTACTCGACGCCCCCGGCCCGGATGCGGCCGTCCGCCTCGTCGATGGGCTGGACCACCGGACCGTTCAGCGTGAGCCAGCCGTGGATCGTGGCGTAGGGGTCGATGCCGTACTCGAACTTCGTGATCGGGTCCTGCACCCGGGGCTGGTAGTTGTAGACCGGGTCGTCGTTGAGGTCGCGGCCGGTGACGACGAGCGCCGTGTACCAGTCGAAGGCGACGTCCTCGACCGTCCGCCCGGTGAGGGTCTCGACGCAGTCGGGGCCGAGCTCGGGAACCGTGATCCAGTCCTGGAGGAAGGCCATGCCGCCCTCGTCGACCTGGGTGCCGTCGTCCTCGATGCTCATGCCGCCGGCCTGCTCGAACAGGTAGCGGAGGAACAGGTAGGCGCCGCCGCGCAGCGGCCCGTCCCGGGAGAGGTCGTAGTAGCCGTCGCCGCGCAGGAAGTCGTTGATGCTGACGCCCTGGATCGAGTAGTCCTCGTCGCCGTAGTACTCGCTCATGTCGATGGCGGCGGCCCAGATGTACTGGTTGCCGTTGTTGAAGCCGGTGAGGTCCTGGGCCAGCTCGCTCATCCCTTCCGTGAGGTAGACGTTCTCCCGGGCGTCGAGCTGGTCGTTGACCACGTACTTGTGCCAGGCGTAGATCAGGTGGTTGATCTCGTGGGCCCAGATCTCGACGATGGCGGTGTCGGTGCTGTAGTTGCTCTCCGGGTCGGGGTAGCTCATGTAGATCGTCTCGCCGCCGTTGCCGGAACCGCGACAGCCGTCGAGCTCGGCGATGTCGCACCAGCTCACGTAGGCGATGGCGCCGTACTCGTTGACCGTGTAGCTCAGCAGCACGTCGATGCGCCCGCTGTCGTCCACGTCGGGCTCCTCGCCCCAGATCGCCCGCTCCCGCGGCAGCACGAGGTCCTCGAAGTAGGACACCACGCCGTCGAGGACCTCCTCGTCGATGTCGCCCATCGGGTTGTCGGTGGTGGTGTCCCGCCAGATCACCAGCTCGTCGGTGAGGGTGACGAACTCGGCCTCGACGTTCACGTAGCTGCTGCCGTCGTAGACGGTGAAGGTGCGCGTCGAGTCCGGCGGCGGCACCGCGGCTCCTCCCCCGGCGGCGGGCCGCTCGGGCAGGCGGTAGCGGTCGGGAACCGGGTCCGGGGGCGTGGTGCGGGCCTCGGCGCCGTAGTCGGGGCCGTAGGCGTAGCGCGTGCCCTCGTCGTCGGCGGCCGAGAACAGCACGAGGATGTAGGTGCCGGGCTGCTCGAAGGTGGCCTGCACCCCGCCGTCCACCGTCTCGAGATCCCGCACCTCGCCGAGGGCGAAGGACTCGGGCTCTTCCGAAAGCCCGGTGTCGTCGGTCTTGTCGGGCTTGCAGGCCGCCAGGGCGAGCAGGGCGGGGAGGACGGCGAGGCGGGTGCGCGGCATGGGAACTCCCGGGAAGGGCGAGGCAGGGTAGCACCGCCCGGCGCGCACCCGCACCCCGCCCCCCCGGGGTTTTTCGCAGCGTTGACGGGCGCGGCCGGCCGTCAGCGCCCCGCCGGCGGGTCGATGGCGGCGAAGCGCCAGCTCGGGTGGTGGGGCTGCTCGTAGCTGTCGTCACCCTCGGGGTAGTACGACAGCATCTGCATCTTGTAGTAGCCGCCGGCCACGGTGTGGACCAGGTAGACCGCGTCCTGGGGCACCAGCGTGTGGTTCTCGGCGTCGTAGTCGTACCAGTCGACGAAGACCGAGCCCGTGCCGTCGTCGCTCTCCCAGCCGTCGGCCGGGGCCTCGGTGAGCGCGTCGAAGTCGGCGCCTTCGAGCTTCTGCCCCTCGCCGCTCAGCACGAAGGTCCACTTGAGCATCGCCATGTCCCAGTCGGCCTGCACCAGCTCGAGGGCCGCCATGTCCCAGCAGACCCACTCGTCCTCGCTCGAGGTGTCGGCGCTGATGGTGCTGACGCCGTCGTCGCCGGTGGTCACCGTGAACTTCGAGGCGTCGGCGGTGCAGGCGAAGCCGTCCTCGCCGCCGGTGTCCTCGCCGCCGGTGTCGTCCGACGCCGTGTCGTCCAGGGGCCCCCAGCGCAGGTGGATGTAGGCGGGGGTGCCGGCGTCGTCGTAGTAGTCGAGGATCTGGAGCTTGAACAGGTTCCCCTCGACCGTTCGCACCAGGTAGACGATGTCGGCCGGCGTCACCTCGTGGGTGGTCGAGTCGTAGTCGAACCAGGTGTCGAAGGCGTACTCGGGCAGGTCGTCCTCGTCGTCGTCGTCGGGCTCGTCGGTGACCCAGCCGTCGTCGGGAACCTCGGGGGTGTCGTTGTAGTCGGCGCCGTAGAGCGGCACGATCTCCATGCCGCCGGTGCCGCTCACCCCGCCGTTGATCTTGATGCGGTAGCGCCGGAAGCCGAGGTCCCAGTCCGGCGAGTCCTCGGGGGTGTCGGGGTCGGGCTGGGTGGCGCTCTCGAGGTCGAGGTAGGCCCAGTTCGAGTCGCTGGTGGCGTCGATCACGGCCTCGCCGGCGCTGATCTCGCTGTGGGAACCCGTGTCGTCGGACTTGTCGGGCGCGATGCTGCGGGCGCAGGCGACGGCGCCGACGGCGGCGAGGACGAGGAGGCGGGTGGAGGCGGTCGCGGTCATGCGGGATCGGTCCTGGGATGGGGTTCAACGGTCGCCGGAGCGGGCGAAGCGGCCGCGCAGGCCCAGCCAGAAGGTGCGCGGGCTCAGGCGCACGTACTCCGAGTCGCCCTGCTGCAACAGGTTGTCGCCCCGGAGCACGACCTGCAAGCGGTCGCCGAGCAGCGCCTTGCCGAGCTGGGCGCCGAGGACGGCGACCGGGGGACGGTCCACCGGGTCGGGGTCGTAGTAGCGGGTGGGGCCGGCCACCGAGCCGTAGACGGAGCCCGACACCCCGCTGCCCTCGTGGGCCGCCTGGAGGCGCAGGGTGACGCGGTGGCGCGGGACGAACTCGAGGAGGTCGTCGATCTCGTCGTTCCAGCCGTAGGTCCAGGCGTAGCTCAGCGCCGCCGCCAGCCCGGGGCCCGGGGCGTACTGCACGCCGGCCTCGACGCCCTCGGTGGACGAGGAGGTCACGTTGTCGAAGGTGTAGTCGCCCGCCCCGCCGGCCTCGGTGTCGAGGGCGTAGGTGATCTGGTTGCGAAGCGCGATGCGAAAGCCGTCGAGGGTGAACAGCCAGGCCGGGTCGGGGCGCAGCTCGGCGCCGAGGTAGAGGTTGAAGCTGGTCTCGGGCTCGAGGTCCTCGTTGCCCCGCACCGTGTAGCCGGCCGAGGGGTTGGCGAACTCCAGGTACATCTGCTGGAAGGAGGGGGCCTTGAAGCCCTGCCCCACCACCCCGCGCAGGGCGAGGGCCTCGGTGGGGTCCCAGCGGGCGGCGAGGCGCGGCGTCGGGTGGAAGCCGAACTTGCTGTCGAGGTCGCCGCGAAGCCCCGGCGACAGCACGAACCGCTCCGCCGCCCCGATCGTCCACTCGTCCTGGACGTAGGCGGCGATCCGGCCGCGACGGCCCTCCTGGGTGAGGCGGTCGCGCACGAGGTCCTCGAACAGGCCCTCCACGCCCACCGTGCCGAAGTGCCCGCCGCCGAGCAGCCGGTCGTACTGGCCGACGACCTGGGCCTGGCGGTCCACCGTGTCCTGGTAGTCGTCGAGGGCGTCGGAGTTGCGCTGGTCGCTGACGTACTGGTCGTGGAACACGCCCCCCGAGGCGGTGAGGCGCAGCGCCGAGGCCTCGTCGGGCACCACCTCGACGAGCACGCGCCCCTCGACGTCCTCGGTGAGGTTGCGCGTGTCGAAGACGGCGGCGTTGTCGTCCTGGCAGGAGCCATCCTCCGCGACGTAGACGGATTCCTCGCCGGCGTCGTAGACCCGGCGGCTGTCGCGCAGCATCCAGGCGACGTCGGCGGTGACCCGGACCGACTGGGACACGCGCGTCCACACGGTGGCGTCGGCGGTGGCGCGGTCGGACTCCGGGCCGTCCCACTGCGGGCTGCACGGGGTCCAGTCCACCGGCGCCGCGTGGTTGTAGCCGACGCTGGCGATGGCCGAGACGTCGTCGCCGTGGGAGCCCGCCACCACCGAGGCGTCCACGTTGCGGTCCACCCCGTCCGAGACGCGCCCGGCCTCGCCGGGCACCGCGCCGAGGTCGAGGCTGGCGTCGAGCTCGAGCGGCTCGGTGGGGTGCCGCCGGATGAGGTTGACCACCCCGGCGATGGCGTCGGAACCGTAAATCACCGAGGAGGTGCCCTTGACGACCTCGATGCGCTCGATGCGGTGGGTGCTGAAGCGGCTGAGGTCGACGACGCCGTCCATGTTCCCGAGGACCCGCTGCCCGTCCACCAGCACGAGCACGTAGCGGGAGTCCAGGCCCAGCATGCGGACGCCGGCGCCGCGAAAGCTGCGCTGCACCTCGACGCCGGGGCTCACCTCCAGGGCCTTGGCGGCGTCGAGGGCGCCGATGGCCTCCATGTCCTCCCCGGTGACGACCTCGGTGGGCACGATGGTCTCGGTCAGCGCCTCCTCGCGGCGGGCGCCGGTGACGACCATGACGGGAATCTCGTCCTCGTCGGCGCCCTCCTCGTCCGAGGCCCCGTCCCCGCCGGGCTCGTCGCGGTCGGCCTCCGCGGCGGGGGAGTCGTCGTCGGCCCACGCCGGGAGCGCGAGCCAGCACAGCGCCAGGAGCCAGGGTTTCATCGGGATCTCGGAGCCGGCCGACGGGTGCGGGGCCGCCGCGGGGGCGGACCCCGGCGG
>WGAH01000299.1 GCA_015489145.1 Deltaproteobacteria bacterium | reverse complement strand
CTCCTCGACCACCCCCCGGCCTGGGCCCGCCACGCCGCGCCACCGGCCGGCCGAGGCGGCGGGCCAGGGCCGCGGCCCAGGCGCGGCCGTCCTCCTCGACGGCGACGAGGTCGCCCTCGCCCTCGACGGGGCCCGGGGGCGCGGCGTCCGGGGGCGGGAGGAGCGCCTCGCGCACGGCGGCGAGGAAGTCGGCCACGGGCTGGTGGACGGCGCAGGCCTCGGTGCAGGCGCCGCAGGAGGCGCACAGGGTGGCGGCCCCGGCCGCCTCGGCGGCGGTGCCGGAGCCCGCGAGGAAGCGCCAGGCCGCGCCCACCAGGAAGGAGGGCACGGCGGCCTCCCGGCCGGTGGCGGTGGCGACGGGGCAGGCGTGGCGGCACAGGCGCGGGCAGAAGGCGCAGGTCGCGAGGGCCTCGGGGGAGAGGGCCGCCGGGGAACGGGCGCCGCTCACGGGGCACCTCCGCCGCCGCCGGGCTCGCCGAGGGCCTCGGCCAGCGCCGCCGCCGCGGGTCCGACCAGGGTCCAGCGGTCGCCCTCCCGCCGCGCCGGCCGCACCTGGTCGGCCAGGGCGGGGTCGGCGCCGGGGACGCGCACGAGGACGGGCGCCGGGTCGACGCGACGCACGGGCAGGACGAGGTGCTCCACCGTCGCCCCGCCGGCCAGCGCCCGGCGCAGGAGCGCCTGCCGGAGGTCCGGTCCGGCGGCGGAGCGCGGCGCCACCCCCACCTCGGCGACGGCCCCGTCGGGGAAGCGCACGCGCAGCCCGAACAGGGGCACCTCCCACCGCGCCAGCTCGCCGCGCCGCAGGCCCGCCAGCCACGGCACCAGGGGGCCCGGCGGCGGCACGCGGAGCTCGAGCCCCCGCCGGGCCAGCGCGGCGGCGAGGGCCTCGGGGGAGGCGTCGGGGGCGACGGTGGCCAGGAGGCTGCGCTCGTCGACGGCGAGGACCGGGCCCGCCGCCGGCGGGTTCCGGGCGGGCGCGGCCGGGGCCGCCGCCGAGCCGTCGGCCTCGGGCGGAAAGGGCCGGCCGGGGTTCATCAGCCCGTCCGGGTCGAGCCGGTTCTTGATCGCCCACCAGGCGCGCAGGGCGGGCCCGAGCTCGCGGGCCGCCGCCCGGCTCTTGTGGACCCCGACCCCGTGGTGGTGGGTGACGGTGCCGCCGGCCGCCCGCACGGCTTCGAGGCCGGCGGCCCAGGCGGCGTCGTAGCGCGCCTCGTCGCCGGCCCCGGCGAAGCTGAAGTAGATCGAGCAGCCCTCGGGGTAGGCGTGGCTGTAGTGGGCCATGACGACGGCGTGGCGGCCGAGGGCCTCGCGCACGGCGCGGTCGAGCTCGGCCAGGCGCGACCACGGCGCGGCGACCTCCATCGTGTCGGCCCAGGCGCCGTTCGCGAAGATGGGGGCCAGCTTGTACGAGACGTCGTGGCGGTGGGCCATCCAGTGCTCGCCGGGCTCGGCGCCGAGGTCGAGGCCGTCGGTCTCGAGGATGCGCCGGGCGGCGGGCAGCACGGCCTCGACCAGCCGACGCGGCCCCTCGAAGCCGACGACGAGCAGCACCTCGTGGGCGAGCCCGGCGGCCAGGCGGTTGACGAGGCCGGGAATCGCCAGCGGAAGGGGAAGCGCCCGCAGCCCGAGCCGCCGCGCGCCGGCCAGGAGGCGGCCCTGGAGCCCCGAAACGCGGGCGCCATCGGCGTCTTCGCGGGGCCTTCCGCCCGTGCGCCCGCCGACGCGCGTGTCCACCGGGTCGTACAGCCGCAGCACCGAGGGCCACAGCTCCGCCTGCATCAGCCGGCGCATCGCCTCCCAGGCGACGTCGAGGTCCGGGAAGGCGTAGCCCCGCAGCCAGCGCGCCTCCGGGACGGGGGCGATGCGGACCAGCACGTCGGTGACGACGCCCAGGGCGCCCTCGGAGCCGGCGATCGCCGGCAGCAGGTCGTCGGCGCCGGCGGGGGTCCAGGCGCCGGCGTCGAGGGGGCCCGCCGGCGTCTCGACGTGGGCCGCGAGCAGCATGTCGTCGAAGACGCCGTAGCGGCTCGAGAACTGCCCGGCGCTCCGGGCCGCCACCCAGCCGCCCACCGTCGAGCAGAGGATCGACGAGGGGCTGTGGCCGGTGCGGAAGCCGCGGGCTTCGAGGGCGTCCTCGAGGTGCTGGCCGAGGACGCCGGCCTCGACGTGGGCCACGCCGCGCGCGCCGTCCACGGCCAGGATGCGATCGAGGCGCTTGGTGTCGATCACGAGGGAGCCGGCCCGCCCCGACGCACCGCCGCACACGCCCGAGCCGGCGCCGTAGGGCACGACGGCGAGGCCCTCGGCGGCGGCGTGGTCGAGGAGGCGGCGCACCTCGGCCCGGTTCCGGGGCCAGGCGACGGCGTCGGGAAGCTCGGGCGCGCGGCCCTCGCGCATGCGAAGGGTCTCCCGCGGCCAGGCGTCGCGCGCCGCCGCCAGGCGATCCAGCGGATCGCGCGAGAACGGAACGGCGAGGGATTCGAGACCCGGCATGCGTCGACCCCGTGAAGCCCCCCCACGGTAGCGCAGGCGGCGGCCCCCGACGCGAAACGCCCGGGCCGATCCCAGAGGACCTGCCCGGGCGCCTTGCGGTGGGGCGGAGGGGGGGCTCCGCCGGCCGGCGATATCGCGTCTCCGCCCGCCTTCTATGCATGGGCCGTGCCAACCTTGCGGGCAGCGGCGAACAGGCTGCGGGAAAGCTGGAGAACGGCTCAACACGGTGCGGCCCTTCGCGGGGCGGCGACGCGCCGGGACGGCCAGATCGCGACATTCATGTCGCGGTCGGCCCGCGGCGGGGGATGCGCGGGCTCACCCGGTCCGGGAGGGCCCACGGCTGTTCCACGGGGTGACCGAGGCGGGCGCCGGGGAGGTCGAGGCGCGCGCAGCGGGGCAGGCGGGCCAGGGCGGCGTCGGCATCGCGCACGGGGTGGAGCGGGTCGGCGGCGCCCCAGGCGAGCAGCGTCGGCCCCGGGGGCTCCGGCGCCCGTTCCACGGCCTCCGGCAGGCCGGCGAGGAAGGCGACGAGGCGGGCGCGGCGCTCCCGCCGGGCCAGCGCGCCCGTCGCGATCGCGACAACCGTGTCGCGGTCCATGACGTAGGGGTTGACCACGGCGCGGCGCAGGCCCGCCGAGGAGGCGAGGAGGGCGGTGGCGGGACCGGGCCGGAGGGCGGCGGCCAGGGCGCGCGGGGCCCGGCGCGCGGCGGCGCAGGCGGCGCGGGTGAGCGGGTCGAGGCGCTCGACGGGACCGTTGCTCAGGACGAGGAGGCGGGGCGGACGCGCGGCGGCGGCGGCCATCGCGACGGGGACCGCGGTGTAGTGCGCGACGAGAACGGTGTCCTCGTCGATGCGCGCCGCGAGCGCCCGGGCGAGTCCCCCGGGGGTCGGCTCCGGGGCCTCGTCGAGCAGGTCCACGACCTCGGCCGGGTGCCCGAGGTCGGCGAAGCGGCGGCGGGCGCCCTCCCAGAGGGCGGCGCCGAAGGGGGGGCCGGGGACGAGGAGCACGGAGGCCATGCCCGGCCTCTACCCGCCTCGGCGCCTCCCGGCCCGGTCGCGGCGCCGACATTGGCGATGGGCGCGGACGGTCGGATAGCGGGCAACCGGATAGTCGCCGGGTAGCACGAGAGGGTGACGTGTACGATCTCATCATTCGCGACGCCACGATCATCCGGTCCGACGGGCGTCTGGTCGCGGACATCGCCGTCGAGGACGGCCTCATCGCCGAGGTGGGCAACCTGACCTCGGGCCGCGCCCGCCAGGAGTTCTCCGGCATCGGGCGCTTCGTCATCCCCGGGCTCGTCGACACCCAGGTGCGGGCCCGGACGCCCGGCACCCTCGAAGGGCCGGACTGGGGGGCCGTCACCCGCGCCGCCGCCGCCAGCGGCGTGACCGCGCTGATCGACCTCCCCGACGCCGAGGTGACCGACCCGGTCGCCGATCTCGAGGCGCGCCTCGCCGCGGCCGAGGGCCGGGCGGTGGTGGACTACGGCGCGTGGGCCGCCGCTCCGGCCGACCTCCTCGACGACGCCGGCCCGCTCCTCTCCGCGATGGAGGGCGTCGCGGCGGTGGGGGCCGTGCTGCGCCTCGACGATCCCGCGCTTCCCTGGGCCGCCGACGACGCGGCCCTCGCCGCGGCCCTCGACGCCCTGCCCGGCATCGTCGGGGTCCACGCCGAGGACGCCGCCGTCCTCGAGCGCGCGGCCCGCAAGTGGGAGGAGGTCGACGACCCCGTCGACAACGACGTGCGCCCGCCCAAGGCGGCGCTGGCGGCCGTCAAGCGCCTGATCGCCGTCGTGCGCGAGCGCCCCGAGAGCCGGCGCGTCCACGTCCTCGGCCTGTCCACCGCCGGCGAGCTCAACGCCCTCGACCCCTGGCGGGGCGACCTGCCGATCACCGCCGGCATCACCCCGGCCCACCTCTTCCTGAGCGTCGAGTCCACCGAGCGCCTGCGCCGGGTGCTCAAGGCCCGGCCGCCGGTGCGCACCGAGCTCGACCGGCGGGCCCTGTGGGCGGCGGTCAAGCGCGGGCGCGTCGACTGCTTCGCCAGCGGCCACGTCCCCCGGTCCCTGCCCGCCAGGGGCACCTCCTACTGGGCCATGCCCCCGGGGCTTCCCGGCGTCGACACCCTCTACCCCCTGCTCGTCGGGGCGGTGAAGAACGCGCGGCTCAGCATGGAGCGCTTCGTCGAGATGGCCTGCGAGCGGCCGGCGCGCCTGTTCGGCCTGGTCGGCAAGGGCGCGATCGAGCCCGGCAGGGATGCCGACATCGTGCTGTTCTCGGAAGGGGTGACCACGCGCCTGCGCCGCGCGCTGCCGCTTTCCGGGGTGGACTGGTCCCCCTACATCGGCCGCGAGGTGGGCGTCGCCCCCGAGATGGTCATCGCCGGCGGGCGCATCGTCGCCCGGGAGGGGGCGCTGGCCGACGATCCCGGCGCCGGCCACCCGGTGCGCCTCGGGCCGCGGCCGTGACGGGGCGCGTCCGCCGGGGTGAGGGGTGAGCAAGCGCCCGCCCCGTGGGCGCCTCGGCCGGGTCGTCCGCCTCGGCGGGCTCACCTCGCGCGTGTCGTCGAGCTACCTCGGCCAGCGCATCGCCGGCGCCTTCCAGGACCCCGAGCGCCGGGAACGGGCGCTGCGGCGACTGCACCTCCAGAACGCCGAGCGCATGGTCGAGACGATGGGCACGCTCAAGGGCGCGGCGATGAAGCTCGGCCAGAGCCTGTCGATGATCGCCGACGGCCTCGACCTGCCCGAGGACGTGGCCCACATCCTCGCCCGCCTCAACGACCGCGCCCCCCCGGTCCCCTTCGAGACGATTCGGGCGAGCATCGAGGCCAGCCTCGAAGCCCCCCTCGACGCCCTGTTCGCCCGCTTCGACCCGGAGCCCCTGGGCACCGCCTCGCTGGCCCAGGCCCACGCCGCCTGGCTGCCCGACGGGCGGGCGGTGGTGGTCAAGGTGCTTCACGACGGCATCGAGGCGACGGTGGACGCCGACCTCGCGGCCCTGCGGGCGATGTTCCTCACCGGCCGGGTGCTGCGCCGGGACCGGTCCGAGATGGAGGCGATCCTCGACGAGCTGCGGGATCGCCTGCACGAGGAGCTGGACTACTACCGGGAGGCGGCCCACATCGCCTTCTTCCACCGCGCCTTCGCCGAGGTCGAGGGCGTGACCGTGCCCTCGACGGTGCCGGCGCTGTGCTCCGACCGGGTGCTGACGATGGACCGGGTGCCCGGCCGGCCCCTGCGCGACTTCCTCGGAACCGCCTCGGAGGAGGCCCGGCAGCGGGCCGGGGTGCTCCTCGTGTCGACCTTCTACGACATGCTGTTCCGCGTGCGGGCCCTGCACGCCGACCCCCACACCGGCAACTACCTGTTCACCCGCGACGGCGGCCTGGGCATCGTCGACTTCGGCTGCGTCAAGCGCTTCGACCCCTGGTTCATCGGCGACTACGCCCGGCTGGGCCTCGCCGTCCTCGACGGCGACCGGGCCGAGGCGATGCGGGTGTGCCGCCGCATGGGCATCCTCGCGAGCGAGGACCCGGCCAGCGAGGCGGTGCTGTGGCGCTTCGCCCGCACGATCACCGAGCCCCTGCGGGTCGCGGAATACGCCTGCGGGGCGCCGGACGACGACGTGCTCGAGCGCCTGCGCCGGCAGGTCCCCGACGTCCTCGCCCACCCCGACATCCGCTCGCCCGCGGAGCTGGTCTTCCTGCACCGCACACTGGGCGGCGTGTTCGGCATCCTGCGGCGCCTGCGCCACCGCTACGGCTACGCGAGCCTGTTCCGCGAGCGGGCCGAGCACGCGGTCGCCGTGGCCGACGGCCGCATTCCCGACACGGCGCCGGACTTCCCCGAGGCGATCTGAGGGCGGATCAGGCGGGGCCGCCGGCTACTTGACGTGGCACTGGAGGCACATGGCGCTGCCGGCGTTGCTGACCCGCAGGAACGCGCCGTAGTCGGGCTTGTGCGGGTTGTGGCAGGTCGCGCACTCGACGTAGCCGTTGTAGAGGTGCAGGTCGTCGCCGGTGGGGGACCACCAGCCCACCTGGGTGTCGGGCGGGGCGTTGAAGGCCGGGTCGACGGCGGTGGTGGGGTAGGCGACCGAGACCGGGTGGTCGTCGCTCAGGTCCTGGCCGAGCCAGATGTAGTCGTTGCTGGGCTGGCCGTAGATCGTGGGGTGGCACCGGGCGCAGTTGGGGTAGGAACTGGTGTCGGGGATGCCGCCGGCGCCGGGGGCGTTGATCAGGTCGTGCTTGGTGCTGACCGAGTTGCCGTTGTGGGTGACGTAGGCGAGCACGCCGTCGTGGCAGCCGAGGCAGATGAGCGAGAAGTCGCGCGGCTGGGTGGAGATGGTGGAGTCGAGCGTGTTGCTCGAGTACATCGTGAAGCCGCTGGTCTGGAACACGCGGTTCCACAAGGGGCCGTCGGTGCCGGCGTTGGCCTGGTGCGGCGTGTGGCAGAACACGCACACCTGGTTGGTGCCGCTGGAGGTGCTGAGATCGTGCTTGCTGCCCACGATGGTGGCGTGGGCGGGCAGGGAACCCAGCGCGAGCAGGAGGGCGGGAAGCAGCCGCATGATGGGTAGACCTCTGGGATGGTTCAACGGCACGATACCGCGGGCTTCGAGGGTCTGAAACCGATCCAGATCAGCTTCCCACCCGACATCGGGCCGTGTTCGGCCGCTTTTCGTTTTTCTCGCCGGGCGGGCGTGACGGGGCGCCGCGCGACCGCGGGCCGGGGCGGGTCCGGCTCCGACCCGTGGCGCGTTTCCGGTCGATCCGACCCTCAGGCGTCCCCGCCGAAGGCCGCGCAGACCTTTTCGCCCACCCGGGGGGCGGCGATGGCGTTGTCGAGGAGCAGGGGCGGCACGTTGCCGGAGTCGCCGAGCACCTCGGTGCGGACCCGGCAGGGGTCGAGGTCCTCGACGTGGAAGCGCACGTCGAGGGTGCGCGTCTTCGCTCCGAGCACGCCCTTGTAGCGGATCGCCACGTCGACGTGCCGGTCCTCCGAGAACCAGCCGGTGGACAGGTCGGTGATGGCGGCGCCCTCGTAGCTCGCGGTGGGATGGGCGATCTTCGCCGTGTCCCGGGCGATCTCGTCGAGGGTGCCCGGCGGGATCTCGACGGAGAGGCGGCAGGCGGCCAGCAGCAGGATGGGGATCACGGCATCACCTCGGGGCTACTCCCACAGGAGCCGGTCGATGGTCCGCTCCTCGTCGGATCCTTCCTCGCCGGCGGGTTGATCGTCTCGCGCGCCCTCGTCGCCGTCGTCGGCCGGCTCGGCGGCGTCCTCCTCCGGCTCGGCCGCGCCCCCGTCCTCGCCGGCCTCATCCGCCTCGTCGAGGCCGAGGGCGCGGCGGCGGGCGGCGGTCAGCTCGACGACCTGGCCGCGGCTGAACACGTACACCCGGCCGTCCGAGGTTCGGATGACCCGCTGCTCGGGGGCCCGGACCTCGG
>WGAH01000298.1 GCA_015489145.1 Deltaproteobacteria bacterium | reverse complement strand
GGGCGGGGCTTGCGGCCTTCCCTGTCGCCGCGGCGCCGCGCCTTGCGATCCCGGCCGCCCTCGGCGGGGACCTCGACCATCGCCGGCCCCTCGACCGAGATCGAGGCGACGAAGTCGACGGCCCGCGCCTTGATCTGCTGCATCTTGAGCAGGCGCATGTTCATCGGCAGCATGAACGGGTTGAAGGCCCGGGCGGCGACGAAGACGCGGGGCTTGTGGCCGCCGGCCTTGAGCAGGCCGCCCAGCTCGCCGAGGGCGCGGCCGTCGGTGCCCGCCTCGGGCTCGACGAGGACGAGGACGCCTCCCTGCTGCCGGGTGACCGGGGCGAGGGTGTCGGCGCTGAGCGCCTGGGCCGGGTTGACCGGCTCGCCCCCGAGGGCGACGGTCGGCACGTTGCGCCGCCGGAGCTCGGCGAGGACCGAGGGGTCCTGGAGGGCGCGGCCACCGACCGCGAGCACGCAGCGACCTTCACGAATGGCGGTTTCGACGGCAGGGTTCACGGCATCATCTCGCTGTGGAGGGGGCGGGCACACGGGACGCACCCGGCCCGCGGCTGGAAGTCGAGTCCCTAACGGAGGTCGGGGCCGGGTTCAATGACCGGGCGCGCCCGCGTGCAACCTTCCTGTGACCGGCGTGGCGGGCGGCCCCGGCTCGCGCTAGCGTGCCCGCGCCCGGAGAGGCCCGCGACGACGCGGGCGACCCGCCGGCATTCCCTTCCGGCCCCGACTCGAAGGAGTCCCCCATGCACGCTTCCTGGCGCCCCCTCCTCCTCGCCCTCACCCTCGGCCTCACCGCCTGCGTCAAGCCCAGCACCGACAAGACCGACGCCTCCGACGCCGAGATTTGCGGCAACCTCATCGACGACGACGGAGACGGGCTCGCCGACTGCTGCGACTCCGACTGCGACGGCGACAGCGCCTGCGTCGGCGGGGACGGCGAGGAGACCGGCGCGGCCTGCTCGGACTGCATCGACAACGACGGCGACGGCTACGTCGACGCCGACGACTGGGACTGCGAGAGCGGCGGCGACGGCACCGAGACCGACTGCTCCGACGGCGTCGACAACGACGGCGACGGCTACGTCGACGGCGACGACTGGGACTGCCAGGGCGGCGACGAGACCGAGACCGACTGCTCCGACGGCATCGACAACGACGGCGACGGCTGGACGGACTGCGACGACTACGACTGCGACGGCGACAGCGCCTGCGGCGGCGGCGCAAGCGGCGACGAGGAGGGCCTCGGGGACGGCGAGTGCTCGGATGGCGTCGACAACGACGGCGACGGCTTCACCGACTGCGACGACTGGTCCTGCGAGTACAACCACGACGTGACCGAGTGCGCCACCGAGGGCGACAGCGAGGCGAGCTGCACCGACGGCGTCGACAACGACGACGACGGCTACATGGACTGCGAGGACTACGGCTGCGCCTGGGCCTCGGCCTGCGGCGGCAGCGGCGAGGGCGAGTGGACGGACGAGGCGTGCAGCGACGGCGTCGACAACGACGGCAACGGCTACACCGACTGCGACGACTTCCGCTGCCTCTACACCACCTCGGTGACCGTCTGCCGGTAGCGGTCGCGCCCGCCTCGGCGCCCCCGGGGGCGCGGCCCCTTCGCCGCGCTCCGCCGGGGGCGCGGCGTCTTCGGGACCCGGCGCCGCGCTACAGCGGGTAGACCTGCACCGCCATGCCCTCGGGGGGCTCGACCTCGCCGCGGTACACGTCCCAGTAGGCCGCCCGCGCCCGGCCGAGGGCCGCGTAGGTGTCGGCGTCCGGGTCGGCGCGGAGCACGCCGAGTTCCTCGCGGTCGTCGCCGAGCAGGGTGAGGCTGGTGCAGCGGTTGAGGATGCCGGCGGTGCCGATGCTGGCGACGGTGACCACCTCGCCGGCCAGGGCGCGGTCGACCAGCTCGCCGTAGCTCATGTCCCGCTCCTCGACCGCCACGCCGTCGCGGGCGAGCAGGGCCGCGATCCCCCGCACGGTGACGGAGGGCAGGATCAGGGGGCTGTCCGGGATGCGGACGACGCGCCCGCCCCGGAGCGCGACGAGCGCGCAGGAGGTGTCCCACTCGGTGATCAGGCGGTCGCGGGCCGGCCGCTCGGGGTGGTCGTCGAGGAACAGGGCCGTGGTGGCGTCGGGGCGCACCTGCCGGGCCGCCTGCACCGCCTTGACGCTGAGGAGGTAGTTCACGCCGAGCTTGAGCCGCCCGGTGCCGTTGACGCCCACCGCGCGCACCAGCCAGGGGATCGTCACCCCGTGGAAGGGCTCGCCGAGGTAGGAGGTGTAGCGCGCCGCGACGATGCGGATCACCGGGTCGGCGGGGAAGGTGACGCCGATGGACTGGTCGTCGTCCACCGTGAAGGGGCGCAGGTAGCCCTGGGCGCCGTCGCGGGCCATCGCCTCGACGAAGGGGCGAAGCCGCTCGTGGCCGAGGTAGCCGAGGAAGAGCTCGACGAGCCGGTCGGCGGTGGGGACGAGCTCGTGCTGCGGGTGGTCGAGGTTGTAGCGGATGCCCTCGCGAAAGCGCTCGAGGTTGCGCGGCAGGTTGACGAAGACCACCTCGAGCCCGCCGGCGCCCCGCCGCACGAAGAAGCGAATGCCCTCGAAGGCGAGGAACAGACCGTAGTGAACGGAGCGCGACACCGCCGGCGTGCCGGCATCCGGCGGCAGCATCTCGGTCGTGCCGGAGACCAGCGCGTGCCGAAGCTGACCCGGCGCCCACTCGATACCCGTGAAACCCGCCATGACCACCTCGACTCGGTTCGGGGAACTCGCGCCGACCCCACGGGCCGGAGGCGGCGCCGCCCGCTCGACCCCGCCCCCCTTCCCATAGCGAGCCCGCGCCCGAGGCTCCACCCGGGGGCGGACCCGGGAGCGCCGGTCCCGGAGCGCCGGCGTCGCGCCCACCGACCGCGCACGGCGGCACCGGGGGCGGGCAGCCTCCGCGCCGGTGCAGACGGGGTGGAAGGACGGCCGCTGGTACGCCGTCGTCGTCGGCCGCGTGGCCGAGGAC
>WGAH01000297.1 GCA_015489145.1 Deltaproteobacteria bacterium | reverse complement strand
ACGCGGCGGTGTCCGAGGTGGCCTGCGAGGCGCCGAGCGGCTTCGTGGCGGACGACACGGACTGCGACGATGCCGATGCGAGCGCGTATCCCGGGGGGGTGGAGGTCTGCGACGGGGCGGACAACGACTGCGACGGGGTGGTGGACCCGGACACGAGCGCGGACGCGGGGACGTGGTACGCGGACGCGGACGGGGACGGCTACGGGGACGCGGCGGTGAGCGCGGTGTCGTGCTCGGCGCCGAGCGGCTACGTCTCGGACGGCACGGACTGCGACGACGGCGACGCCGCGGTGAACCCGGCGGCGGTCGAGGTCTGCAACGGGGTGGACGACGACTGCGACGGCACCGTGGACGGCTCCGGCTCGGCCGACGCGAGCACCTGGTACGCCGACGCGGACGGGGACGGCTTCGGCGACCCCTCGGTGGCGACCACCGACTGCACGCAGCCCTCGGGCACGGTGGACGACGCCACCGATTGCGACGACACCGACCCCAACGTCTACCCCTGGGCGCCCGAGACCTGCGGCGACGGCATCGACCAGGACTGCAACGGCGTGGTGGACAACACCTGCCTGGCCGAGGTGTTGCTGTCGGACGCGGCGGGTTCGGCCGAGGGCGCGGCCTCGGGCGACGAGTTCGGCGTGGCGGTGGGCGCGGGCGACCTCGACGCCGACGGCACGCCCGACGCCCTGGTGGGCGCGCCGAAGTTCGACGGCTCGGCTGGAAGCGACGCGGGCACCGTCTACTTCTACTCCGGCGGCCTGTCGGGCACCGCGACGACGGTGGCGCCGCCCACCTTCGACGGCGACCAGTCCGGCGAGCGGGCCGGCAAGGCCCTGCTGGCGGGCGTGGACTTCGACGACGACGGCTACGAGGACCTGGCGGTCGGCGCCCCGGAGCACGACATCTCCGGCGCCAACAAGGTGGGCGCGCTGTACGTGGTGCTCGGGCCCGTCAGCGCCTCGATGGGGCTGGGAAGCGCGGATTACGTCGTCGCCGGGGATGCCGCCGACGGAAAGCTCGGCGAGCGCTTCGTCGCGAGCGGCGACCTCGACGACGACGGCGTCGCCGAGCTGATCCTCGGCGCCGAGGGCGCGGCCTCGGACTACGGCGCGGTCTACGTCTTCGACGAGCCCGCCCTGTCCGCGAGCACCTCGGCCGCGCTGACGGCGGCCGACGCGACGGTCACCCTCACCGGGCCGGCGAGCGGCTCCAAGGTCGGCCGGGACGCGGCGGCAGCCGACCTCGACGGGGACGGCGTGGACGACCTCCTCGCCGGGGCGCCGGAATCGGGGGCCGGCTACGCCGCCTGGTTCCTCGGGCCGCTCTCCGGGGCCCTGGCCTGGAACAGCAGCTACTACGCGGGCCGGGTGGCCGGCTCGCACTCGGGGGACCGCGTCGGCAACCGGGTGGCGGCCGGCGACCTCGACGGCGACGGCTACGGCGACGTCGTGGTCGGCGCTCCGAAGTACGACGGCACGGCGGGCAGCGACACCGGCGCCGTCTTCGTGTTCTTCGGCCCGATGGGGTCGGGCACCCTCCGCCCCAGCGCCGCCGACGTGACCTTCGAGGGCGCGAACGGCGGCGACGAGGTGGGCCAGAAGGACGGCGAGCTGCGCGTCCTCGACATCGACGGCGACGGCACCGGCGACCTGCTCGTCGGTGCGACCAAGGACGACCGGGCCGCGAAGGACGCCGGGGCGGTCTACCTCGTCTACGGCCCGATGAGCGGCGCGCACTCCACCGACGAGGCCGACGTGTTCGCGACGGGCACCGCCAGCAGCTTCGAGCTCGGCGCCGGCCTGGCCGGGGCGGACTTCGACGCCGACGGGGCCACGGACGTGCTGGTGGGCGCGAAGAAGGGTCCGAGCGGCAACGGCGCGGTCTACCTCCTCCAGGGGGCCGACCTGCTGCTGCCGTAGGCGCCGCGCGCTACCGGGTCGCCGGGGGTTCCCCGAGCAGCTCGCGAACCCGCGGGTGGCGGGCGAGCTTCGGGTGGGCGGCGGCGAGGGCGCGGGCCTCGTCGACGCGGCCGAGCTTGACGAGCACGCGCACGAGCAGCGCGCCGGTGGGGGTGCGGTCGCCGGGCACCTCCCAGGCGCGGCGATACCAGCGGGCGGCGGCCTCGAGGTCGCCGAGCTTCTCGTACTGCCGGCCGAGTTCCTTGAGCACCGGGAAGTAGTCGGGGAAGGCGCGCGCCACCGCCTCGAAGTGGCGGATCGCCTCCCGGCGGTCGCCCCGCTTGAGCGCGAGGTGGCCGAGCCAGTAGTGGGCGCTCATGTCGTCGGGGTTCACCGCCAGCACCGCCTCGTAGCCGGCGCGGGCGGCGTCGAGGTCGCCCTCCATCCAGGCG
>WGAH01000296.1 GCA_015489145.1 Deltaproteobacteria bacterium | reverse complement strand
TCCGCGCCGCCGTCCGCCCCGCCCCCGGGGGCGGGGCGGACGGCGGCGCGGAGGACGGCGGGGCGGCCGACAGCGGCGACGGCGGGGCGGACACCGGCGGCGGCTGCGTCGAGGCGGGCCTGGCCGAGGCCCTGCCCGACGGCGCCGAGTGGATCGTCCTCGACGGCGAGTCCGACCAGCTCTTCAGCTTCGCCGACGCGCCGTTTTCCGACTACACGGGCTACTACGGCACCTACGACCTCAACACCGAGGAGGTCTACGGGGCCAACGGCTTCAAGCTCGAGCGTCCCGGCGAGGTCGTCGGCGTGCAGGTGCGCTGGGCCAACGTCTCGGCGGCCTCCGGCGCCGCCACGGTGCGGCTCTGGCCCGACTTCGGCAGCGACGGCTACATGTTCGACGTCGAGGCTCCGTACACCGAGGCGACGCGCTGCCTCTCGCCCGACGACGAGGGCGCCTGGATCGACTACCCGCTCGCCGAGCCCTTCCGGGTGGAGCAGCCGCTGCACGTCTTCGCCGGCTACCACCGGGGAACCGGGGAGGACGCCCCCGAGATCCTGATGGAGAACACCTACAACGAGGACGAACCGTATTTCTCCGGAGCTCGGTGGCCCGACGTGGACGACGAGCTCTACTACGGGGGCATGGCCTCGCCCTTCTACACCTGGCAGGTGCGCCTCGCGGTGGTCTACGACGATCCCATCGCCGACGAGGACAAGATGTTCACCCTCGACGAGGCCCTGTCGGCGTCGAGTCGGGTGGCCTGGGGCGACTACGACAACGACGGCGACGACGACCTGATGACCAACGGCCCGACGTTGTACCGCAACGAGGGCGACGGCACCTTCACCGACGTCAGCGCCGAGGCCCTGCCCGCCACCGACCCGACCGGCGGCGGCGTGTGGGGCGACTACGACAACGACGGCTGCCTCGACTACTTCGGGCAGGGCACCGGCATCGCCACCGCCGACGTGCTGCTGCACAACGAATGCGACGGCACCTTCACCGACGCCACCGCGACCAGCGGCATCGACGACCGGCAGGAGGCGCGCGACTGCAACGACGACGGCGAGCCCGAGTACTCGCCCACCGAGGGCTCGGCCTGGATCGACTTCGACGGCGACGGCTGGCTCGACCTGTACGAGGCCAACTACGAGTGCAGCAGCGACGACGCCGACGACCCGGACTACTACGCCAACTACCCCGACCGCCTCTGGCACAACGAGGGCGACGGCAGCTTCACCGACTGGTCGAGCCTCGCCGGCGTGCCCGAGGACACCGAGGCCGGCCGGGGGGCGACGACCTGCGACGCCGACCAGGACGGCGACACCGACCTGTTCGTCAGCAACTACCGCCTCGACCCCGACTGGTTCCTCCTCAACCAGGGCGACGGCACCTTCGCCGAGGTCGCCGGCGACAACGGCACCCGCGGCGAGTGGTCGCTGGGCGGCTCCTACGGCCACACCATCGGCTCGGTCTTCGGCGACATCGACAACGACGGCGACTTCGACCTGGTGCAGGCCAACCTCGCCCACCCCTTCTGGATCCACTTCAGCGACGACACGAACGTGCTGGTCAACGACGGAAGCGGGCAGTTTTCCGACGAGGCGGACGAGCGGGGCATCTACTACCGCGAGACCCACTCGAATCCCGTGTTGTTCGACGCCGACAACGACGGCGATCTCGACCTGTTCATCACCTGCGTCTACACGGGGCGCGACAGCGACTTCTACCTCAACGACGGAACGGGCCACTTCACCCTCGCCAACTACGAGAGCGGGCTGGTGCGGCAGAACGGCTGGGGCGCGGCGGCGGCCGACGTGGACGGGGACGGCCGCGTGGACCTCGTCGCCTACGACCTGTTCCGCAACCAGGTCGACAACGGCAACCACTGGCTCGACGTGCGGCCGGTGGGCGGGGCGCCCGACGACGGCCTGAGCAACCGGAGCGCCATCGGCGCCGTGGTCTCGGTGCGGGCCGGCGATCTCGAGCAGCTCCGGCACGTGAGCGGCGGCTCGGGAACCGGCGTGCAGGACAGCCTCGTGCAGCACTTCGGGCTGGGCGAGGCCGAGACGGTGGACGCGGTGCGGGTGCTGTTCCCCGGCGGCGCGGTGGTCGAGGTGGACGACGTGGCCGCCGACCAGCGCCTCTGGGTCCACGAGGACGGCCGCACGGCGACCGGCCCGACGCCGCCGGAATGGTAGCCGTGGGCCGCGGGCGGTCCTCCCGGCGCGGGGCGGCCGCGGTCCTCGCCCTCCTGGCGGTGGGCCCGGCCCGGGCCGAGGACGCCTGGAGCGAGCCCGCCCCCGGCCTGCGCCTCCTGCGCCGCACCACCGACGAGCCCTGGCGCATCTTCGCGGTGGAGGCCGACCTGTGCGCCCCCGGGGTGTCGCTGCGGGCGACGGCCGAGGACGAGAAGCGCCGCACCACCTCGTCCTTCGCCGAGCTGGTCGGCGCCGCCGCCGCGGTCAACGGCGACTTCTTCTCGTGGTCCACCTACGACCCCGGCGGCCTGGCCGTGGGGGACGGCGCCTTCTGGCACGCCGACAACACCTGGGAGGCGGGGGTGGAGTTCGGCCAGGACCACGCCCTCATCGCCGATCCCGAGGAGGTGCTCTCCGAGGAGGACGCGCCGGCCTGGGTTTCCGAGGTGGTGAGCGGCTACCCGGTGCTGGTCGAGGAGGGCGCGGCGCTGACGAGCTTCTCGCGCAGCGACTGCTCCGACCGGCACCCGCGCACGGCGGTGGGGCTCAGCGAGGATCGCCGCACCCTGTGGCTGGCGGTGGTCGACGGGCGCTCCTCGGCGAGCGCCGGCATGACCTGCGCGGAGCTGGCGGACCTCATGGTCGACCTCGGCGCCTGGCGGGCGGTCAACCTCGACGGCGGCGGGTCGAGCACCCTGTGGGTGGAAGGCGAAGGGGTGGTCAACGACCCCTCCGACGGCGGCGAGCGCACCGTCTCCAACCACCTCGCCGTGCTCGCCACCGGCGAGGGGGCGCCGGAGTCCTGCGACTTCTGGCTCGCCGAGGTGGTGTGGGACGCCTGGGCCCTCGACGCCCGCGTCGTGGACGTGGACGGCGACGGGCGCTCGGACCTCTGCGGGCGCGCCGACGCGGGTTGGCGCTGCTGGCCGGCCCGGCGGGACGGCTTCGGCGAGGCCTGGGAACTCGACGACCTCGGCGACGCCCGGGGCTGGTCGGCCGAGCGCTACCACCTGGGCATTCGCATGGGCGACATCGACGGCGACGGCCGCACCGACCTGTGCGCCCGGGGCGCGCGCAGGGTCTACTGCTGGCGGAGCACCGGGGAGGGCTGGGGCGAGCGCATCGACGTGGAGGCCTTTTCGGACGAGGACGGCTACGCGGAGCCCGGCTACGCCTCGACCCTGCGCCTCGCCGACGTCACCGGCGACGGTCGCGCCGACCTCTGCGCCCGGGGGCCCGACGGCATCACCTGCCTCGCCTCCACCGGCGACGGGTTCTCCGGCGAGATCGCCGGCCCGGAGCTGTCCGACGCCACCGGCTGGAACCACCCGCGCTACTACGGCACGATTCGCACCGGCGACGTGAACGGCGACGGTCGCGCCGACCTGTGCGCCCGCGGCGCCGCGGGGGCCTGGTGCTGGCTGAGCGACGGGGACGGCTTCTCCACCCGCCTCGACGGCCCGGCCTGGTCCGACGCGGCGGGCTGGGACCGGGTGGAGCGGTGGGGCACGATTCGCCTGGCCGACGTGGACGGCGACGGC
>WGAH01000295.1 GCA_015489145.1 Deltaproteobacteria bacterium | reverse complement strand
CCCAGACGCCGACGGTGTCCTGGGCGTAGGCCACCGCCACGAGGCCGGCGCGATCCCAGCCCCCGGCCCAGGCGCCCACCAGGCTGAGCTGCCCCGCCATGCCGGCGAAGGCGTCGACGCGCACGGCGTCGGCCCCGGGCTTGTACTCCGGGTCGAGGGTCGTCGGCTGAAAGGGGGCGACGAGGTCGAGGGGCGTGAACAGCAGCCCGTGGCCGAAGCTCACGGGCTGCCGGCCCACGGTGGCGCGCAGGTGCGGGACGTCGCCCCGCAGGTAGAGCCAGTCCGGGCGCGCCGTCCAGGCGAGGTCCCCGCTCCCGTCCAGCGTCCAGCTCAGGTCGACCAGCTCGGGGGTCCCCACGGCCCCCGCGCCCGTGAGGTTCGCCCCGCCGAAGGCCGCCGACCAGGCGCTCGCTCCCGGCGCGGTGGCCACGCTCGCGAGGTGGGCCACGGCGGCGAGGGAGCGCTGCCCGGACCCGACCCCGGCCCGACCCTTCAGGCGCAGGCTCCACACCCCCGAACCCGCCGGGTCGTCCGGCATGATCGCGCTGTCGTAGGGAAAGACGGCCACGAAGAAGGTCTTGAGGTCCCCGCCGACCTCGGCGGCGACCGGCCGCTCGGCCGCCCGCGCCCCCGGCGCGCCGGCCAGGAGCAGCCCCGCGACCCCCGCAACGCGCCGACCCACGGCGGCCCTCAGCGCTTGAGGGCCTGGAGGCTGAACACCGTGTCGGGCACGTCCACGTCGAACTCCATGTCCCGGTAGCGAATCTCGGTGAACTCGCCCGGCTTGTCGGCAGGGACGAGCTTCATGCGGCTCGGGTAGCGCCGGTCCCCGACCTCGACCACCTCCGAGAAGGTGAGGGTGCGGGCCAGCGCGCCGTCCTCGTCCCAGTAGGTCACCTCCACCGGCAGCCACATGGCCCCGTCGAGGGTGACCACCACCTTCCCCCACACCACCGGGGCCTCGGGCTTCGGGGTGCACTCGACGACGTAGCGTCCCCCGCCGTCCTCGGGCCGCTCGACGATGCGGAAGGTGTAGTCGTCGGCCATGCGCGACTCCTTCACCAGGTCGTCGTTGGTGAAGTGGCTGCCCATCCACGAGCCGCCCATCATGCTGGCCGGCACCTTCATCGTGCGGTCGATCTTCGGCAGGTAGTTCCAGATGTTGTCGCCCACCTTGAGCGTCGCCACCCCCGCCTCCCTGGCCGGCGAGAGGATGCGGATGAGCGAGCGGTCCTCGCCCTTCGACCAGACCTCCATCTCGAGGGTGCGCTCCCAGCGGGCCGTCCTGACCTGCATGGTCATGAAGCCGTGGCTGGAGCGGCCCCGGTAGACGTCGTCGGTGGCGTCGAGGAGCTGTCGGGCCAGGTCCTCGTCGGCGCCCGCCCGGGCCGGCCCGGGGACGAGGAGCGTCGCTGCCCACGCGACAAGGGCCACCAGCAGGATCCACCCGCGCGCGCGTCCCGCCATGCTCCACCTCCCGGAAGGCGGCGCCCCGCGCCGCGCATCCCGCCTTCCCCTCACCGATCCCGCCGCTTCGCGCCACCCCGGGCCGCCGCTTCGCCCCGCCTCGTGATAGGCGGACGCCGATTCCCCGCCCAGGAGCCCCATGGCGCCTCTCGTCTCGGTCGTCATCCCCACCCGCGACCGCCGGCCGATGCTGATGCGCGCGGTCGAGAGCGTGCGGGCCCAGACCTTCGAGGACTTCGAGATCGTCGTCGTGGACGACGGATCCACCGACGACACCACCGAGGGCCTCGCCGCCCTGCGCGAACCCCGCCGGTGGCCACCCACCGCAGGCGGGGTGGGGGGCGGAGGCGCGCGCAACGCCGGCATCGCCGCCGCCACCGGCCGCTGGGTGGCCTTCCTCGACGACGACGACGCCTGGCTGCCCAGCAAGCTCGAGCGCCAGGTCGAGATGCTGCGCGCCCACCCGCAGCTCGGCCTCGTCTACTGCGGCTACCGCGAGGTCCGGCAGGACGACGGGCAGGTGCTCACGATCCGCGAACCCTCCCACCGGGGCGACATCTTCCGGGTGCTGCTCGAGCGCAACGTCATCGGCACCACCTCCACCGTGGTGGCGCCGCGCCGGGTGCTCGACCGGGTGGGCGGCTTCAACCCGACCCTGCCCAGCAACCAGGACTGGGACCTGTGGATCCGCATCGCCCGCGACGCCCCCGTCGACTTCGTCGCCGCGCCGCTGGTCGACTATTCCGTGCACCCCGCGCGCATCACGGAGAACATGCGCGCCAAGGCCGAGGGGCGCAGGCACATCCTCGCGGTGGTGCGCCGCGAGATCACCGAGGACATGCCGGACGGCAAGCGCATCCTCGCCGAGCACCACTACTGGCTGGGCCACCACCTCTGCCACGCCGGCGACCTCGCCGAGGGGCGGCGCCACCTGTTCGAGGCCCTGCGCCTGAACCCGCGCGACCGGCGCCCCTGGAAGCTGCTCGGCCCGGCCCTGGCCGGCCCGGCGGTCTACGGCGGGCTCCTCCGGCTCAAGCGCCGCCTGGGCCGCTGAGCCGGCCATGCGCTGGTGGTGGCGGAAGCGCGAGGCACCGGCCCGGGGCGGCGGGGACCTCCCTGAACGCGCGCCGGAGGGCGCGGCCCTGCCCGTGTGGATGGAGCCCGAGGAGTACGGGCAGGTCGTCGCCATCTTCGAGGCGACGGCCCCCCGCACCGTGCTGGAGTGGGGTTGTGGCGGGTCGACGCGGGCCCTGCTGGCCCGCGCTCCCTGGGTCGAGCGGTGGTTCTCCGTGGAACACCACCCGGCGTGGGCCGAAAAGGTGCGCGCCGCCATCCACGATCCCCGGCTCGACCTGAGGCTGGTCGAGCCGGCCGAGCCGGAACCGCCGGCCGGCGAGCCGGGCAGCGAGGCGTGGCGCACCCGCAAGGCGTGGTGGCTGCGCGCCGAGCGCGATCCCGCGCTCCTCGCGGACTACGTGGCGGCACCGAGGCGGGCCGGCCTGCGGCCCGACTTCGTCCTCGTCGACGGCCGGGCGCGCTGCTTCTGCATCGCCGAGGGCTTCCGGCTCCTGAGGCCCGGGGGGGTGCTCGTGCTGCACGACGCCCAGCGGCCGGAGTACGCCGAGGCCCTGGCGGCTCTACCCCGGACGGTGCACCTGTTCCCCTTTCACGACGGCCAGGTCGCCCTGGCCCGCAAGCCCGAGGGGGCCTCGTGGCCGGAAAGCTGAGCCGGGCCGACGCCGCCGGCGTCCTCGTGCTGGGCCGGGCCGCGGCGGTGGTCGCCGAGGCGCTCTCGCCGCTGCTGCTGGTGCGGCTCCTCGACAAGACCGGCGTGGGCCTGATCTCGGCGCTGCTGCTCGTCCACGCCACCATCGGCATGGTCGTGGCCCAGGGGCTCGGGCGCTCGGTGCTCTACTTCCTCGCCGACCGCCCCGCCGGGGAGAAGCGCACCCTCGCCTGGCGCCTCGTGCGCGTGCAGCTCGCCCTGGCGGCCGGCGCCGCCGCGCTGGTGGCCCTGGCCGGCCGCGCCTGGCCCGGCGGCGGCGACTTCGAGCCGCGCTGGCTGCTGCTGCTGGCCGGCTTCGTGCTGCTGGACCTTCCCAACGGCCTGCTGCCCAACATGCTCGTCGCCGAGGGGCGGGCGCGGGCCGCCGCGGCGCTCGGGGTCGGCCGGTCCCTCGGTCGGGTCGCCGCCATCATCGGGCCGCCGGCCGCGGGGGGCGGGGTGACCGCGATCCTGTGGGCCCTGCTCGCCTACGGCGCCGTCAACCTCCTCGTGAGCGTCGCCTGGATCCGCGCGTTGTTCGGGGGGGCGCCGGCCGCCCCCTCGGAGGTGGGGGCTCGCGCGATCCTGCGCTTCGGCGCGCCCCTGGCCGCCACCGACATCGTGGCCTGGCTCAACAAGAGCCTCGACCGCTACATCGTGATGGGCTGGATGCCCGCCGCGCGCTTCGCCGAGTACCGCGCCGGATCCTGGCAGATCCCCGTGCTGACGACCATCCCCTACAGCCTCGGCGCGGTCGACACGCCCCGCTTCGTCGAGCTGTTCAAGGCCGGCCGCCCCGACGAGGTGATGCGCCTG
>WGAH01000294.1 GCA_015489145.1 Deltaproteobacteria bacterium | reverse complement strand
GGCGGCGAGCGGCGAGAAGGCGGCGAGCGGCGAGAAGGCGGCGAGCGGCGAGAAGGCGGCGAGCGGCGAGAAGGCGGCGAGCGGCGAGGCGGAGGCCCCGGCCGGGAAGCCCGCTCCGGCCGGGGCTTCGGCCGCGGCCTCGCCCGAGACTTCGTCGCCGCGCCGCGAGACGGCCCCGACCCGTTCCGACGAGGCGCGAACCCCGGCGCAGCCGAAGCCGGCGGCGCAGCCGAAGCCGGTGGCAAAGCCGAAGCCGGCGGCGCAGCCGAAGCCGAAGCCGAAGCCGGCGGCGCAGCCGAAGCCGGCGGCGCAGCCGAAGCCGGTGGCGAAGCCGAAGCCGGCGGCGAAGCCGAAGCCGGTGGCGAAGGCCGAGCCCGAGGCGCCGCCCGAGCCCTCCGCGCCGGAGCCGGCCCCCGAGGCGGAGCCCCCCGCGCCGCCGACCACCGGCGAGGTGCTGGTGCTCGGCGACGCCGTGGCGGTCCGCTTCGTCGGCCCCGGCGGCACGGTCGAGGCCGGCAGCCTCCAGCCCGGCCGCTACGCCGTGCAGGCGCGGTTCAGCGAGGGCGCCGCCTGGGTCCCCGCCGGCGAGTTCGACCTGGCCGCCGGCGAGACCCTCGCCGTGAACTGCAAGGCCCGCTTCCAGCGCTGCCAGGTCGCCAGCCGGTAGCGCTGGGGATGGCGCGCCGGCCGCCGTCGGCGGGGCAGGAGCGGTCCCGGCCGCGGCCTTGCACCCCGGCGCGGGCCTGCGTTAGGGCCGCCGGCCACCCCGGAGGAACCAGCCATGGCCGTCGAACGCACCCTGTCGATCATCAAGCCGGACGCCGTCCGCAAGAACCTCATCGGCCGCATCGTCGCCCGCTTCGAAGAGGAGGGGCTCCGCATCGCGGCCATGCGCCTCGTCCACCTCTCCCGCCGCGAGGCCGAGGGCTTCTACGCCGTGCACCGGGGCCGCCCCTTCTTCGACGAGCTGTGCGACTTCATGTCCTCGGGCCCCTGCGTGGTGATGGTGCTCGAGGGCGAGGACGCCATCGCCCGCAACCGGGCGATCATGGGCGCCACCGATCCGGCCCGGGCCGCCGAGGGCACCCTCCGCAAGCTCTACGCCGAGAGCATCGGCCAGAACGCCGTCCACGGCTCCGAC
The DNA here is from genome assembly GCA_015489145.1 of Deltaproteobacteria bacterium. Classification (GTDB taxonomy): domain Bacteria; phylum Myxococcota_A; class UBA796; order UBA796; family UBA2385; genus S143-5. Next base: position 2,192 of record WGAH01000294.1, on the reverse strand, counting down.
GCCCCCGAGACGGCGCGCACCGAGATCGCCTACTTCTTCAGCGCCCTCGACCTGCACTGATCCCGGCCGCCGGCGGCGCCTCGCCGCCGCCCGCCCCCGTCGGCTTCGCGGCGCCGCTTCCCCTCGCGGGGAGGTGGCGCTATCGTGTGTCGTCAGTCCCCCGGCGCCCGCCCCGCGGCGGTCGCCCCACCGGAGAATGCATGGCACGCAAGCAGCTCGCCGACGGCTACCACCTCTCGCTCTCCCTGGGCAAGGCCCTCTGGGACGACCTCCTCCACGCCGCCCTGCCGATCAAGGTCAAGGACGGCGAGTTCGACCTCGGCCGCATGGTCTACCGCGGGGTGAAGCAGCTCGGCGTGCGGGAGCGGGTGACGGCGCTGCTCGAGGACCGGCAGCCCCCCGCCGTCGTCGACCGCGCCCGGCAGCGCGCCGCCGCCCTGTGGCGCGACCGCCGCGAGCAGGTCTACCGCACCCTCGACGGCCTCGTGCACGTCGAGGGCACCTGGCGCCTCGAGCTCGACCGCGAGGGCACGGAGTTCCACTACTCCACCCAGAAGTTCGGCGTGGACGCGCACCTCAAGGCGGTGGCCGACGGCCGCGCCCGCTTCCTCGGCGGCAACCTCGAGTTCCCCTTCACGCTGGAAAAGCGGCTCGGCGCGGCGATCAACCTCGCCGACATCCGCTACGAGAAGGACATCGAGGCCATCGTGGGCGACATCGCCGACCCGATGATCGACTTCGGCGACCACGTCGTGCTGCGCCTGCTCAACGAGGCCAGCGGCTTCCTGCTCGAAAACCAGCTCACCCGCTTCAGCCCGGTGCCCATCCTCAAGAAGGAGCAGGTCGAGAGCCTCGTCGCCCCGGCGGGCGGGCCGCTGAAGCTCCAGATGGGCGTCGAGGACATCGCCATCGAGGTCACCGACAACGACCTCACCCTGCGGGTGCGCTTCGGCTTCACGCAGAAGCAGCTCACCGACGAGGCGGCGGCGGGTGCCTGATCGCCTTCCGCCGGGCCAGCGGGCGGTGCGGGGCTGGCCGGTCCTCCACGAGGGGCCGGTGCCGCGCTTCGACCCGGCGCGGTGGCGGCTTCGCGTGTGGGGCGCGGTGTCCCGCGAGGTCGAGCTGGACTGGCCGGCCTTCCAGGCGCTCCCGCGGGTGGAGCGCACCCGCGACTGGCACTGCGTCACCACCTGGTCGCGCCTCGACGTGCGCTGGGGCGGGGTGGCGCTGCGCCCGCTCCTCGACCGCGCCGGCCCGCGGCCCGAGGCCCGCCACGCCCTCGTCCACGCCTTCGACGCCCTCGGGTACACCGCCAGCCTGCCCCTCGCGGACCTGCTGCACCCCGACAACCTGCTCGCCACCCACCACGACGGCGAGCCCCTCCCCCCGGAGCACGGCGGGCCCGTGCGCCTCGTCGTGCACCACCTCTACGCCTGGAAGAGCGTGAAGTGGGTGTGGGGCGTCGAGGTGCTCGACCGGCCGGCGCGGGGCTACTGGGAGGAGCGGGGCTACCACGACCGCGGCGATCCCTGGGCCGAGGAGCGCACCCACCGCTGAAGCCGGGCCGCCGGGCCTCGCTTCAGGCCTCGACCTCCCGCAGGGCGCCGGTGGCGGCGCGGGCCTGGGCGGCGAGGCGGTCGGTGAGGGCGCGCAGGTCCTCGCCGCCGGTGGCGGCCTCGCCGAGCAGGGTCCAGCGCACCCGGTCGGCCTCGGCGGCGATCTCCAGGAGGCGGGCGGTGAGGCGCACCGCCCGCGACTCCAGCCGGTCGAGGGCCGCCTGGCGCTGCTTCTCGCTGGCCGCCGCCGCCTCGAGGCTGGCCCGCTCCGCCGGGTCGACGGGTCGCCCCGCCCGGGCGAGGGTGTCGAGCCGGCGCAGGCGTTCCTCCACCCAGCCGGTGTCCCCGGCATCCCGGAGGCGCTCGGCCTCCAGGGCCCGCAGGGAGGCGCTCAGCTCGGCGGTGCGCGCCTCCAGGACGCCGATGGTGGCGAGCAGGTCGGCGCGCGCCCCGGCGGGGAGCTCGGCGGCCGCGTTCTCCTCGCCGCCGTCGAGGAGGGCCCGGAGGGCGGCGAGGCGGCCGGCGGCCCGGCGCATGGCGGCCTCGGCGGGGGAGGCGGCCGGCGGCGGGCCGTCCCGCGTCGGGGTCGGCGAGCCCGGACGCGCCTCGGCCGGCGTCGTCCTCGCGGCGGTGGCC
>WGAH01000293.1 GCA_015489145.1 Deltaproteobacteria bacterium | reverse complement strand
GGCCTGGTCGAAGGGCTCCCCGCCCGTCAGCGAGATGCCGTCGAGATCCTCGGAGCCCCGCCGCGCCTCGGCCACCCGGGCGAGGAGCGCCGCGACGGTCACCCGGCGCCCGCCGTCCCGCGGCCAGGTGTCCGGATTCCAGCACCCGGGGCAGCGAAGCGAGCAGCCCTGGAGCCAGAGGACGAAGCGCTCCCCCGGGCCGTTGGCGCGGCTGCGGGCGATCCAGCCGGCGACGCGCAGGGTCGGCTCCGCGGGACCGCCGAGACGCCGTTCCCTCCGGCCGTTCACGCGTACACCCGCCGCCGCAGCACCAGCCGGATGCGGTCGCCCTCCCGGCGTTCCTCCACCCGGTAGCCGCGCTTGCGGGCCTGGGCGACGATGGCGTCCCGGCGGGCCTCGACGAGGCGGCGACGCTCCTCGGCGCGGCGAGCCTCCTCCTCGGCGCGGCGAGCCTCCTCCTCGTGGAGGGCGTAGCGCTCGCGCAGGCGGCCGAGCCAGTCGGATCCGAAGCGTCCGCGGTCGTAGCCGCTCACCACGAACCGGAAGCCGGTGTCGGTGGCGAGAAAGCCGAGGTCGTTGGAAGCCTGGCCGAGGAAGCGGCGGCGCACGACGACATGGGCCCGGTCCTCGCGGAGGTCGCCCATGAAGCCCTCCAGGTGCACCGGCTCGGCGTGGACCTCGACCTCCTCGAAGCCGAGATCCCGCAGGGCCGCAACCAGGTGCTCGGTGCGGGTCATCGGGGTGGGCAGGGTGACGAAGGCGCTCATCGCTTCCTCCCGAGGGTGGTCCGGCGGCGGGTCCGCGCCCGGCGCCCGGCGGCGTCGGGCTTGCGCTCGACGGCGGCCTCCTCGAAGCCGAGGCCGGCGAGCAGCCGGCCGAGCTCCGCCACGCAGGCGTCGCCCTCGAAGCCCTCGGCATCGGCCGAGATGCGGCCATCCCCGTCGATCTCGACGACGATCACGGTCTCCTTCATCGGGCCTCCTCCGCGACCACGGTCGCGCCGAGGCGCTCGGCCTCCCGGCTGGCGTCCTCGAAGTCGTCCCACCGGCGAATCACCAGCCAGCGCCGCTTGCGCGCCGACAGGAGCCGGCCCACCGCCGGCAGGGCCTCGGCGGGCACGCGCGGCGCCTCGTCCGGGGGCGACGGGACGAAATCGGCCGCTTCGCCCGGCCCCTCGCCGGGCTCGGCCGGCGGCCGGAACGCGAAGGGCGCCTCCGCCGCCGCCCGCGCCGCCTCCAGCTCCCGCCGGAGTCTCTCGTGCTCGCGGTCCAGCGCCCGGTGGTGCCGGCGCGCCGCCTCCAGCTCCTTGCGGCGGCGCCTGCGGGCCTGCTTGTCGTCGGGTCGGGGGACCTGTTCCAGCTCGGCGAGCTTCGCCGCCGCCTCGGCCAGCTTCTCCTCCGCCTCGCCCAGCCGGCGCGCCAGTTCCTCCGCCTCGCGTCGGGCGGCCTCCCGGCGCCTCGCGTGCTCGGCCTCCTGCTCCGCGCGGGCGGCTTCGAGGCGCGCCTGCCGCTCGGCCGCCTCCACCTGTCCGGCGAGGTCGCGCACGGCGGCCTCCAGCGAGGCGAGGCGATCCACCAGCCCGGCCGCACCGGCGGGCCCCAGGGCGGACGGCAGGCCCTCGCCGAGCTCCTCCGCCTCCCGGCGCAGGCGCTCGAGGGTGCGGCCGAAGCCGAGCCAGCTCCGCACCAGGTCGCGGAAGCGCTCGGCGGCGCCCCGCCGGGCCTCCACGCGGTCAAGGGCGGCCGTCGCCTCCGCCAGCCGCTTCGCCACCGTCGCGTCGAGCTCGGCCCAGTCCATGACCAGGGGGTCGGTGCGCGCCCCGGCGGGAGCGACGGGGGGCCGCGCCCGCCAGCGCACCCGGTGGGCGAGGTGCGGCGCCGGCGACTCGGGCCACTTCGCCGGCTCGGCGGCGGGCAGGCCCGGAAGGTCGAGGGCGCGCGCATCGCCGGCGTCCAGCTCCAGGGAGTCCGCCACCGCCTCGAAGTCGGACCGGCCCGGCAGGCGCACGACGCGGCCCGCGAGTTCGCCGAGGCGGGGCCGGAGCCGCAGCGTCTCGACCGGCGCTGCCCCTTCCAGGGCGTCGACGAGGAGCCGGGCCTCCGGGGCGTCGAGGACCAGGCGCAGCCACCAGCCGTCGGGCCCGCCGAGCAGCAGCTCGCCGCCGTGCTCGTCGAGGCTCAGCGTCGGCGGGACCGGGTCGAGGGCCACCACCCGACCGTCTCGCTCCACCACCGCCAGGGTCTCCGGGTCCGGGTCCACAGCGGGATCGCGCACCAGCAGGCGGGTGCGGCCGTTCGCCGGCCCGCCGGCCACCACCGCCCGGGGAGCCAGCCGGGGCGCGACCTCGGCGAGGATCGCCGGGCCGATGCGCGGCCGGGACACGTCGAAGGGGCGTTCGGGCACGTCGCCGAAGCGCAGCCGGCCAGCGCCGCCCCGGGCCTCGGCCTCGGCGTCGTTCCAGAACAGCCAGGTGGCCGCCTGGCGCAGCGCGCCGGCGAGTCCGGACGGGAGGGCAAGCCAGCGGCCCCGAAAAGGCACGAGGCCGCGCCGCCCGTCGGCGCTCACGAGGAAGGGCGGGGGCCGGCGGGAGAGGCGCCGCACGAGGATGAGCCCGCGAGCCGCGTCCTCGAGGGGTCCCAGCTCCGCGCCGGGGCCGACGAGGGCGTAGACGCGGCCGGCGGCGGCGCGGCGCACCGCCTCGGCCAGCAGGGGATGACCGGCCTCGGGCAGGCCGAGGATCACCGGGGTCGCGTCGGGAAGGACTCCGTCGGCCGCCCCGAGCAGCCCGGCGGGGACCGTCGCGTCGGCGGGCGCCTCGCGCACCCAGGCCCAGAGACGCTCCTCGTCCCGGTGGTCCACCAGCCGCTCCCGATCGATGGCCTCGATGGGGCCCGTCCTGGGGATCGCCGTCATCGCGCACCTCCGTTCAACCAGCGACGCACCGCCGGCGGCAGTTCCTCGGGCTCCAGCCGCAGGGCCATCAGGTCCCGCCACACCAGCTCCCGGTCGGGGTCGGCCGCCGGCTCACCCGCCACCGGCCGCCCGTCGAGGATCGGGTTGCTGAGCTGCCAGGCGACGACCTCGCCGTCGGCGTCGAGCACGAGGTAGCGGTCGTGGGGCTGCTGGCGACGATCCCTTCCGAAGAAGCTCCGGTAGCTCCACCACCGCCCGCCCCCGAGCAGCGCCTCCAGGCGCGCCCGGTCGTCCTCGGGGTCGGTCACCACGTCCACCCGCGCGCCTTCGGGCAGGCAGCGCAGGAGGGCCTCGAAGTTGGCGAGGTTGTCGTGTCCACGCACGTAGCGGTCCACCACGAGCAGCCTCGCGCCACCGTCCTCGGCGAATCGCAGCGCCGGTCCGAACAGCGCCTCGACCAGCTCCCGCAGGCTCCGGCGCTCGCCGTACCGGAACTGCAGGCGGTCCGGCGCGACGACGACCGAGGCCTCCCCCGCCAGTTCCTCCGGGGTCCACGGGCGGGGCGCCAGGTCCACCGCCGCCAGGAGCTTCCACGGCGGCCCGCCCTCGGCCGCCTGCAGGGCGTCGACCAGCTCGGCGAAGGACGGCGGCGGCGGCGCGAAGGGCTCCAGCGGGCTGCCCGCCACCAGCTCGGCGTGCCGGGCGGCCACCTCGGGCCACGGCAGCCAGGCCTGCTCCGCCACCGTCGCCAGGAAGCGGGCGCGGGCCCAGGCCAGGGCGTCCCCGGCGCTCTCCGGCGCCAGGGGCACGTCGTCCACGGTCACCAGGACCCAGTCCATGCCGGCGAACAGCGGCGCCTGCCCGCCGGCGCGCCGCCCGGTGAAGCCGTCGCGGGCGGAGCCTCCCCAGTCGCCGCGCTCCACCGCCGCCCAGGACACCGCCAGGCGCCCGTCCCGCCACCGGCCCGGCAGGACCCGGCCGGCCCAGTCCCGGCGCACGGCGTCGAGGTCCAGCTCCACCCTCCGGCCGGGGTCGGCGCAGTCCCGGCTGAGGCCGTTCATCGCCAGCCGCCCGTACACCTGCAGGTCGACGGTGTCCGCGTCGAAGTCCGCGTGCACGCGAAACCTGACTTCCCCTTGATCGGACTTGTGAACCGTGTTCGGCTTCCAGTCGCGGAACACGACGCTCCGCCCCTGCTGCGCCACCGAGGGAAAGGGCCCCTGGGTTTCGGGGCGGAAGCGTTCCGCCAGGTCCCGGTCGCCCTCGCCCGCCGCCCGCGCCTCGTCGGGGCGCAGGCGCTCCACGTGCAGGATGCAACGCCGCAGCGGGGGCTCGTCGACGAAGGCGATGCGGTAGACCCCCTGCTCCGGCGCCGGGACGCGGTCGGTCTCGGCGGCCTCCCGGCCGAGGGAGGTGAGGCTCCCGTGGGCGTCGACGAGGCCGAGGACCCGGCAGCGGTCGAGGACGCGCCGCGCCGCCCGCGCCGAGAGGCCCGGCAGCGCCGCCCGCACGGCCTCGGCGTCCAGCGCGCCGTCGGCGCTGCGGCAGAGGTGGCCCAGCTCCGGCCGGGACACGAGGAAGTCGAGCCTGGCCCATGCGTCCACGGTCACGGTGGCGGCCCTTCGCTCCAGGGTGGCGCGCATTCCGTCCTCCTTCACTTCCGGGACGCGCGAGACAGGCCTCGACCGGACACCCGCCGCGCCGAAGCCGCGAGCCCGGCGAGTTCCGGCAGGTCGTCGAGCCGCGCGAAGAAGCGGTGGCGCCCCACCAGCACGAGGTGGTGGCGGGCCCGCGTGATCGCGACGTTGAGGCGGTTGACGCTGTCGAGAAAGCCGACGCGGCGCGCGTTTCGGAAGCTCAGCAGCACGAGGTCCGCCTCCTGGCCCTGGAAGCGGTCCACCGTGCCCACCTTGAGCCCGATGGGAAGCCCCGGCCAGGCGAAGCGGGTGCGGGCCCGGGGCTGGCGGCACCGCCGCTTCAGGGCCTCGGCGATGGCGCCCTGCTGCTTCGCGTAGAAGGAGAGGCAGGCCACCGACCAGCGGCCGTCGGGATGGGTGTCCGCGGGCGGCGCGCCCCGCCGCCGCACCCAGCCGGCGAAGTGCTCGAGGACGCGAATGACCGCGTCCACCTCGGCGGCGTTGACCCCCTGGGCTTCCCGGCCGTTCACGTCCACCCACACGAGGCGTTCCTCCGGCCGGGTGTCGGGCAGCCACGAGTCCCAGCCGACGAGGCGCTCGCGAGCGAAGACCGTCTCGGCCGTCACGAGAGCGCCTCCGTCGTAGAAGTGTTTCCGGGGAAAGGCGGCGAGGGCCTCGTGCATGCGGTGCTGCCGACTCAGGCGCACGAAGCGGTCGGCGAAGGCCGCCCTCGACCCTCCCTGGGCGAGGCCCTGCACCAGCCCCGAGCGCCGCCCGCCGTGGCGGCCCTCCAAGCCGACTTGCAGGACCTCGAGCACGGACGGCAGGCTCACCTGGGCCAGCTCCTCGACCACCTCCTTCACGCCGGGCACCTGCCGAGGCATCAACCGCTCGACCTGCCCCTCCAGGCGCTCTCGCTGGCGCGAGTCGCTGTGCCGCAACTCGTGGATGCGGGTGCGGCGCCAGCCCACCTCGCCGGCCCAGGTGCGCCGGGTCGCCTGCTCGCGGAGGAAGCCCTCCAGCTCCGCCGGCGTGTCGAGCTTGCGGCCCCGGATGCGGACGGGCCAGGGGAGCCGGTCGGGGAGCTGCCGGGGATGGCGCCAGGGCCAGGGCGAGCGTCGGGCCTCGTCGGCAGCGGGGTCGAACAGGGGGATGAAGTCGGCGGGGAGGTGCGGCAGCGCCCGGGCGAGGTGGGGCTTCGGCACCAGCAGCACCCGGGCACCCCAGACGGCCAGGGCCTCGGCGGCGCCGCGCTCCAGGTCGCGCAGGACGACGCGGCGCGGTGGGGAGCCGGTGCGGCCCGCGACCAGCCGCACGACCTCGTCGCCCCACCCGGCCAGCTCCACCTCGAGGCCGTCGAGCACGGCCTCGGGCTCGGCGACGAGGAAGCGAATGTCCGTGCCCTCCCCCCAGCGCCGGTCCTCGATGAGCCACCGAAGCCAGGCGGCGCGTTGGCGCTCGACGGTGGCGAGGCGGCCCTCGTCGCCCTTCTCGCCGCTTCCCGTCGCGAGCATCTCGAGGTTGGCGACGAGGCTCTCGCGGTCGGCGAAGGGCGGGAGCTGGTGCACGTCGCCGACGATGACCTGCCGCCGGGCGAGCAGGGCCGGCACGAAGAACTCGGGCACCAGGGTCTTGCTCGCCTCGTCCACCACGAGCACGTCGAACAGGGGGACGCGGGTGATCGGCCGCGCCCAGGGCATGGCGCGCCAGTCCCGCTCGTGGGGCACGCCGTCGCGGCGCAGGGCCGGCAGGTCCTTGACGCTGGCGACGGTGCCGCAGACGAGGTCGGCCCCGTCGAGCACGAGGCGCTCGGCCGCCGCGCGGGCCTCAGCCTCCGAAAGCCGCGCCAGCGGGTGGTTCTCGCGGCGCCACCGCCCCACGATGTCCTCGACCCGCAGCGCCAGCGTCAGCTTCGCCGAATCCTCGTCCACGCGGTCGGCTCGCCCGAGGCGCACGATCTCGACCTGCTCCTCCTCGGGAAGCGCCGCGTTGCGGGCCAGGATCCGCTCGACCACGTTGTCCACGGCGACGTGGGTGTTGGACGCGAGCAGGACGCGCTCGCCCCGGGCGGCGAGCTGGCGGACCAGCTCGCGAATCACGGTGGTCTTGCCCGAGCCCGGCGGCCCCTCCATCAGCGCGAGGTCGGGGGTGGCGAGGGCCCGGGCGACGAAGTCGCGCTGCTCGTCCACGCCCGGCACGGAGTCGTCGGTGAGGACGAACCAGCGGTCGGGAAGCTCGGCACGCCAGCCCACGCCCTCCCGCGGCCAGCGGGCGCGTTCCGGGTCCTCGCACAGGCGCACGAGGCCCGCCATGTGGGGCAGCGGCGCGGTGCGGAGCTGGTGGATCGCCCGGCGCTGGAGCTCGAGGTGGCGCACGTCGAGGGGCAGCACGAGGCGCGGCTCGGTCCGCGGGTCGGGCATGCGTTCGAGGAGCAGGCGGTAGTTCTCGCGATCCACCCCCTTGACCGCGATCACGCCCTTGGCGTCGAATCGCCGGCTGGTCCACACCGCGTCGAGCTCGGCCTCGCAAAAGCGGGCGCGGGGGTCCACGAGGTCCTCGACCCCGTTGCCCTCGGGCAGCTCGAGCTGGACGAGAAAGCCCTCCCGCTTGCCGGCGCGCCTCGTCCGCAGGCGCACGCCGTGCTCGGTTCGGAGCTCGCCGCCGGCCGGCGGGGCCGCGATGCGCCGCCCGGCGGGAAGGCGCCTCCCCTCGGCATCGAGGAAGTGGCGGGCCTCGGTGATGGCGTCCAGGCGCCGGACCTCGGGGGGAAGCTCGTCCGGCTTGCCCTCGAGCACGGCGAGGATGCGGTCGCCCTCGCGCGTGGCCGCGCGCACCCGGCACCGCCCGCCGCCGGGCAGGTCGAGGAAGGCGGGCGGCTCGGGCGCCGGCTCGCGCCGGAGCGTCACGCCCATGCCGTCCCAGAAGACCTTCCCGGCGGCGTCGGGCTCCGGGTCGAGGGCGAGGATCACGTCCGCGCCGTCGCGGCCGGTCACCTCCACCGCCACCTGCCCGAGGGAGGGCTGCACGAAGATGAGCGGCTCATCCGGAAGCGGCGCGTCGCCCCAGCCGACCAGGCGCCACCGCCGCGCCGGGGCGGGAAGCTCGACGAGGGCGTCCAGGGCGTGGACCTCGACCTCGCCGTCGTCTTCCACGGGCGACCAGGGCAGCTCCAGGCTGGCCTGCCGCTCGCGAGCCACGCGCACGGCCACCCGCAGGGAGCGGTCGAAGGGGGCCAGGGCGTCGCGGAGCTGCCCGCCCACCGCGTCCACCACGGCGCGCTTGAGGAAGGCACCGAGGTGCAGGCGCTGCCAATCCCACCTCGCCCGCCCGCCGGAACGGCCGTGATCGCCTCGGTGTCGCCTCATGCTTCCCTCCCGGCCGACCCGGCCTGCGGGATGAAGGGATTGGCCGCCTCCTGCCGCAACACCGGCACGCCGCCGCCCCGCGCCGGCAGCGCCTCGGGCTCGCCGGCGCCGGCCATGCGGGCGCGGGCCCGGGCCCAGCGCCGCAGGGCGTCGAGCTGGTCGCCCATCGTCCGCGACAGGGGCCAGGTCGCCCGGGCGGAGGCGAGGATGTGGGCGTCCGCCACTTCGACCCCCTCGGCGAAGGCGTCCACCAGGGCCTCGCGCACCGCCTGCTCCAGCTCGGCGCCGGTGAAGCCGGCGGTGGCCGCCGCCAGGCCCTCCAGGTCGAAGTCGGCCGGGTCGCGCCCCCGGCGGCGCAGGTGGATGGCGAGGATCTGCCGGCGCTCGGCCGCGGTGGGCAGGTCGACGAAGAAGATCTCGTCGAAGCGGCCCTTGCGGAGCAGCTCCGGCGGCAGCATGTCGATGCGGTTGGCGGTGGCGACGACGAAGACCGGCGCCGTGCGGTCCTGCATCCACGACAACAGGGTGCCGACGACCCGGGCCGCGGTGCCGCCGTCGGTCTGCCCGGAACTGCCGACGCCGCTCAGCCCCTTCTCGATCTCGTCGATCCAGAGCACGCAGGGGGCCAGCGCCTCGGCCACGCGCAGGGCCTCGCGGACGTTCTGCTCGCTCTCGCCCACGATGCCGGCGAACACCGCCCCCGGGTCGAAGCGGAGCAGCGGGAGCCGCCAGGAGCGCGCCACCACCCGGGCGAGCAGGCTCTTGCCGCCGCCGGGCACGCCGAGCAGCAGGATGCCGCGCGGCGCCTCGACGCCGTAGGCTCGGGCGTCGGCGCCGAAGGCCAGCCGGCGCACCGACAGCCACCGCTTCACCCGCTCGAGGCCGCCCACGTCGTCGAGGGTGGCGTCGGCCTCCTCGAAGGACAGGGCGCGCTGTCGGCGGATGACGTGCTTCTTCTCGGCGGCCACCTCCGGCACCGCCGCCAGGCCGAGGTGGCCGAGGCGAACGGCGGCGGCGCCGAAGGCCAGGCGGGCCTCCATCACCGTGAGGCCCCGGGCGGCGTCGATGAGGGGCTCGTCGTCGGCGGCCAGGCCCACGCCCTGCTCGGCGGCGACCGCGCGAAGCACCCGGCGCAGGTCGTCGGGGCCGGGGAGCGGAATCTCGACGGTGGGCACCTCCTTGGCGAGGTCCGCCGGGAGGGGCCCGCCGAGGGTGGCGAGGAGCACCACCCGACGGGGCTCCTGCGCGACGTGGCAGGCCTCCCGCACCCAGCGGACGACCGGGTGGTGGTCGAGGAAGGGGTGCACGTCCTCCATGAGGAGGACCGCGCCGCCCTCGGCGAATGCCGGCATCTCGGGGCCGGCGGCGACGATCCCGCGCAGGACCTCGACGGGATCGGTGGCGGCCTCGTCCAGGACCTCCACCCGACCGCGCTCGTCGAGGGCGCACAGGCCGGCCGACTGGCTCCAGGCCCGCAGCGGCAGGCCGAGGTCGCGGGCCAGGCCCAGCGCCAGCCCGCGCACCCGCTGCCACTCGTGGCTGGCGAGGTTCACGACCGTCGCTCCGGCGCGGACGCGGGTGAGAAGGCGGTCGTAGGGGCTCTCGCGGGTCATCGGAACCTCCGCGGCAGCGCGAGGGCTCCTCGCCGCCGCCGCCCGGTAGACGCGCCACCCGCACCGGAACCGGACAGCCCCGCGCCCCCCCGGTGGGGAACTGGATAGGGAGCGGCCACCCGCGGCGAGGTGAACGGCCATGGCGCCGCAGCCCGACGAAATCCGACCCGTCGGCCCGCTGATGCGCTTCCTCGAAGGCGTGCAGCAGGTGTCCGCCCGCCTCCCCCTGGCGGTGGCGGCGGTGGCCGGGGGCTGGCTGGCCTGGCCCCTCGGCCCGCGGGCCGGCCTCGGAGCCCGCGGC
>WGAH01000292.1 GCA_015489145.1 Deltaproteobacteria bacterium | reverse complement strand
GGCCGCGATCAGTCGAGCTGGTCGAGGAACCAGGCCGGCAGCTCGCCGCCGGGCAGGCTCTCCTCGGCGAAGGCGCACTCGCTCTCGTCGCCGATGGTCTCGGTGAAGCCCTGGTCGTCGGCGCGGTAGACCGTGGTGTAGCCGGGGCCCCAGCAGTCGTTCACCGTCACCACCAGGTCGCCGAGGTCGCCGTCGGTGATCTGCCCGTCGGCGCGGCCCGGGCCGTCCGCGGTCCAGCGGCTCCGCAGGTCCCACATCTCGAGGTCGTCGCCGCCCACCGCGTCGCTCTGGATGTAGAGGTCCATCACGCCGCCGCCGGCCGGGTTGCGGTAGTAGCCGTAGATCGCGTCGATCGGCTCCTCGTCGCCGTCGGCGATGCCCTCCATCGCGGCGATGACCGCGAGCCCGTCGGTGATGCCCTCCGCCGTGATGCCCGTGAAGTCGTAGCCGAGGACGGCCTTGCCCGTCGTCGTCCGCATCGGGTCGAGCTCGGCGGCGGTGGTGAAGTCGACCACGAAGAAGCCGTAGCTGTTCTCGACGCTGTCCCCGCCGAGCACCTTGCCGGCCACGATCGTGCGGTAGGCGTCCCGGTCGTCCTCGTCGGCCCGCGGCGCCTCGGCCAGGACGTAGCTGTAGCTGCCGTCCTCGTTGCGCTGCGCGAAGAAGTACTCGGTGGTCGGGGCCAGGCCCCCCTCGCCCTGGTGGAAGGGCCCCCAGGCCCAGGCGTCCTCGCCGTCCACCGTCGGCTCCAGGGCCACGATGTCCTGCACGATGTCGAGCCAGCTCACGACCAGGCCGTTGACGTTGCTCGTCGCGTTGCGGGTGAGGGCGTAGTAGTCGTCGAAGCCGCTCGCGGAGCGCGCCGTGCTGTCGCCGGGCATCTGCACCTGCACCCGCGAGGCGTCGGGGAGGAGCTCGGCGAGCTGGTAGGCGCCCTCGAGCTGGGGGTCCACGGCGTCGCAGCCGGCGAGCAGGGCGAGGATGGCGAGGGAGCGGGTCATGGTTTCCTCCGGTCGGGTGGGTGGCGGGGAACGTCCCCTTTCGTCGTGCAACCCTTGGACCCGCGCCCGCGCCGGGGGGAAAAGAAAAAAAGCGCGCGCCGCGATTCGAGGCGATTCTCACCAATCTTCGCCCAAACCCGCGCCGGGCGCGGGCCCGAGGGCCGGCGGTCGGCTACACCTCCCCCGTTTCCCGACCGCGAGCTGACCATGGCCGACCAGCCCCTCTCCCGCCGCCTCGCCGACCTCGCCGAGCGCCGCTTCGCCGGCCTCGTCCGGCGGCTGCGCGCCCGCCACGCCCCGCCGGTGGAGGTCGAGCCCCTCGCCCTGCGGTCCACCGCCGGCTACAAGCTCGACGCCTGGCTCCACCGACCGGCCGAGGGCGCCGGGCCCTGGCCCGCGGTGGTCCTGTGCCCGGGCATCGGCCAGGACGCCTCGGCGCTGGCCGACCGCCGCGGGGTGGTGGACGCCGACGAGATCGCCCGCCTCGGGCTGGTCGCCCTGCGCTTCGACCCGGCCGGGCGCGGCGGGAGCTGGGGCGAGGAGGACTTCAGCGGCCCCGAGCACCAGGACGAGGTGGCGACGATGGTGCGCTACCTCGCCGAGCGCCCCGACGTGGACGCCACGCGCATCGGGCTCGTCGGTCTTTCCTTCGGAACCGCGATGGCGGTGGGCGCGGCGGCGCGTCTCGACCTGAACGTCGCCTGGGTGCTCGACTGGGAGGGGCCCAGCGACCGCGAGATCATCACCAGCGGCGGCGAGCGCATGGCGCCGGCGGCGGGCCACGGCCTCGACGACGAGGTCTACTGGCGCGACCGGGAGCCCGTGCGCCACGTCGGCCGCCTGCGCTGCCCCTACGTGCGCCTCCAGGCCGAGCGCGACCACGCCCAGCCCGGCGAGTTCCGCCACGCCCGCCGCATGATGCGCGCCGCCCTCGAAGGCGACCCGCCGTGGGCGCAGCTCAACGACCACCCCCGCGACGAGCTGCCCGACCGCCCCACCTGGCTGCGCCCGGGCGTGCTGGAGGCGAACCGCGCGATCCTCCGCAAGGTCCGCACCCTCGCCCGCACCCTGCGCGCGCCCGAGTCCTGAGCCCGGGGCCGCGCCCGCCGGGACGTCCCCGCGCCCCGCGGGAACCGGCCGGAAACGAGAACGCCCGGCCGGGGGGGCCGGGCGGCTTCAGGCGGGACCGGCGGTCAGAAGCGCCACTTGAACATCGCGCGAACGCCGGAGTCGGACCGGCCCGTCGCGTCGCGGCCCGCATAACCCTCGAGCGACCAGGACTTGTCGTCGAGCTCCTGCGTGAGCCCCCCCGCCGCCGTGTAGCTGCCGTCGGTGCGGTACTCGCCGCGAAGGTAGGCCTGGATGTCCTTGGCGTCCTGGGGAACGTTGGCAATGGAACCCCCGAGGGCGTCCACCGTCTTGTCGCCGCGCGTCCGCTGCCAGTAGACATCGGCGGTGAGGTTCGGGTTCACGTAGGAGAGGTCGAGCTTGGACTTGCTGTCACCGAGCTTGTTCTCGCTGTGCTCTCCCGCGAGGCGCAGCGTCTCTCCGGGATCGAGGTCGCGCTCGAAGTAGCCCTTGGCGTCCCATCCCACCTGCGGGCTCGCCTTGCCCGACAGCCCCGCGCGCGTCGTCGCGTCGTGCCAGTCCACGGAACCGCCCACCGTGTCGACCTTCTGGCCGTTCCGCGTCTGCTCGAGGTAGGCCTTCGCCGCCCAGTTGGGATCGGTGTAGGCGAGGTCGAGGCGGGAATGCCTGTCGTCCTTGCGCTCGACGTGCTCACCCTTGAGCGAGGCGAGGGCGCCAGAGTCGAGCTTCTTCTCGATCCCGCCCTTGATGTCGTAGCCGTCGTCCTTCTTCCAGTCGCCGACCAGGTTGGCCTCGAGCCCCTTCTTCGCGTTCGCGTACTCGTAGCCGAGCTTCGCCTCCTCGACCTTGAGGTCGAGGGTGCGGCCGGGGTCGATGCCGGCCTTGATCGTGTGGTTCTCGCCGAGCTTCTTCTTGCCCTCGATGAGCGGGAGGTCCTGGTTGGTGGCGATGTAGGCCGCCGCGCCGGCGAGCAGCGCGCCGCCGGCGGCGTAGGGGTGCTCGCCGATGAGCTCGCGCGCCTTGGTACCCAGCCCGGATTCCTCGGCCTTCGTGCCCGCCAGCGGCACGAGCTCGTCGTGCAGGGCGCTCAGTGCCTGCTCGGCCTTGTCCGGGTCGGTGCCCGGTGACAGGTGTTCCATCGAGAGGTCGTGGACCTTGCCGTAGAGGGATTCCGCCCCCTTGGTCGCCAGCTCGCCGACCTTCTCGTCGGTGACGTGCTTGGCGATCTGCTTCCAGGCGGCGCCGCCGATCTTGTCGCCGTAGGCGTCCTTCCAGTTGGTCTCGCCGGCGGACTGCACCGCGATCAGGTCCTTGACCGCGGCGTTGCCGAGCTTTTCCTGGGCCTCGTCCCCGCCCTTGGCGGCGGTGGAGCTGCTGCTGGGCGCGGCGGCGGGGGTCTTGGTCGTCTTCTTGTCGGTCTTCTGGGCCTGGCCGGGCATGGTGGACCTCCACGGGGACAAGCTACTCGATCCGACGGCGCCTTCCCAGCCCCCTGGAGCCGGAAGGCGCCGTTCTGTCATCGCCGTGCCATCGCTCGGGCCGGGGCCGGGCGGCGGCTACACCGCCGGGAAGATCGGCGCGATGTCGATGGGCAGGTCGTCGAGCGCGCGGATCGCGGTGACGAGATCGTCGGGCGGAGCGCCGTAGTCAGCGAGGAAGGCCTCGATCTCGTCGGGGCTCCCGGCGGCCTGGAGGGTGCACAGGCGGTCGAGCAGCCCCGCGGCGGCTTCGCGGAGGCGCTCGGCGTCCACGGCGAGGCGGCCCTCGCCGGTGAAGGCGCCGTGCCGCCGGAACCAGGCGTACTGGATCACGTTGGCCTGCCCGTGGGCCTCGTGGAGACCGAAGCGCGCCGAGCGGTAGATGCCCGCGAGGTAGCTCGCGCCGATGCGGGCCGGGTCGAGGGCGGGAATGCCGTGCCGGCCGTTGCGGGCGAGGAGCAGCACCAGGGCGCCGGTGTCGGCCTTGGCTTCCTCCAGCGCCGAGTAGTGGCGACCGCAGGCCTCGTTGGTGCTGCGGCCGTCGGCCCGGTACATCGGCCCGAGGCTGTGGCTGACCTCGTGCAGGAGCACGAAGTAGAAGTAGGCGTCGAAGGACAGGTCGCCGGCCTGCTCGGGCCGCAGGACGCGCCCGGCGATGGGCGCGGTGCAGGCCTCGAACTTGGCCCGCATGACGTTGCGGATCATCACCTGCTTCCAGCCGACCTCCGAGCGCACCGCCGGGTCGTTGGGCAGGTTGAAGGCGCTCGCGAGGATGCCGGCGAAGCCGTCGCCGGTGGCGATCACCTCGTCGGCGATGACCATGGGGGCGATGCGAGCCCCCTCGCCGAGCGCCCCCTTGGAGCCGGCGGGAAGCGGCACGAGGGTGGCGAGGTCGGCGAGGTTGGCCTCGATGGTGCGAAGCCGGGCGCCGGCCTCGTGGTCGACGGCGAGAAGCATGCCCTCGTAGAAGGCCTTGATGCCCATGAGGCCGTCGGCGTAGACCTCGAAGGGGCCGATCACCACCTCGAGGGGCGCGTCGGTGAGCCGCACCCAGTCGGCGTCGGATTCCGCCAGGGGCTTCTCGCCGAGCAGGGCGGCGGCGCGCCCCCTGAGGAATTCGGCGAGACCGGCGTGATCGACCAGGTCGGCGGCGGCGCGCAGCTCGGCCGCGACCCGCTCCAGCTCGTCGCGGTAGACCTCCGCGTAGGGCACCGCCACCAGCCGGTCCCCCTCGCGGCGAACCACGGTGGTCGGGTCGAGGAGGGCCGCCCGGTCGTCGGGATGCGCCGCGATCCAGGCCTCGAGCTCCTCGCGGCCGAGGTCGGCGGGGTAGAGCGCCTTGCCGGGCAGGGGCGCGCCGACGCCCTCGACGAAGGGGGCGTGGCCGTCCAGCGTGTCCCACGGCCCGTTGAAGTGGCGCAGGGCGCGCGCGAGGAGGTCGTCGCCCCCGGCCCGCTCGCGCATGAGCGCCGGCACCTCGGCTCCGAGCTGCCGGTGGTAGAGCTCGTCCATCCCCCGCATCGCCGCCACCAGGTGCGGCAGGGCCCGCCGGGTGGCCGGCGACAGGGCCTCGGCGTCGAAGCCGAGTTCCCGCGGCGTGAAGCGCGCCATGCGCTGCTCGATGCTCATCGTGTCCGACACGGTGTCCTCCGGGGCCCGTCCGGTTCGGAGGCGGTCGCGTCGCGCCTTCGCCGCGGGCCGTGCCCGGTCCCGTATCCCGCCGCCGGGCCGGGCGGGCAGGCCCGGGAACATCGGCGAATACGCCAGTCGTAACGCTCGCTCACGCGACTCACGCCCGGTCGCCCAGGGGGGCGAACAGCTCGGCGAGGAAGGGGTGGTCCCGCCGCCGGGCCAGCTCGGCGCAGGGGCCCGCCGCCACGACCCGCCCGGCCTCCACGAGGACGAGGTGCGGCCGCCAGGCGAGCAGCTCGCGCAGGTCGTGGGTGACGACCACCGCCACCCGACCCGGCGCCCGCAGCTCCGCCGCCAGCAGCGCCCGCACCGCCGGCCGGGCCGTGACGTCGAGGGCGGCGGTGGGCTCGTCGAGGAGGAGCAGCCGGGGTTCCGCCGCCAGGGCCCGGGCCAGGGCCACCTTCTGCCGCTCGCCCCCCGACAGGCGCCGCGGGCGGCGGTCGGCGAGGTGGGCGAGGCCCAGGCGCTCCAGCCAGGCCCGCGCCCGCCCCCGGCGCGCGGAGCGATCCCCTCCCGGCACGCCGAAGGCGACGTTGTCCAGCGCCGTGAGGTGGGGGAACAGCTCGTGGTGCTGCGGCAGGTAGCCGACACCCCGGGCCTCGGGCGGCAGCGCCGTCCCCGCCGCGGTGTCGACGAGCACCCGCCCGCCGGCGACCACCCGCCCGGCCTCGGGCCGCAGCCCGCCGGCGAGCAGGCGCAGCAGGGTGGTCTTGCCCGCGCCGTTGGGGCCCACCAGGGCCACGGGACCCGCGGGCGCGGACAGGTCCACGGCCATCGCGGCGCCGCCCAGGGCGAGCCGCGCCCGGATCTCCAGGGCCGGCTCAGCCATCGGCGTCCTCCCGGGTGGCGAGGAGGCGCAGGCCGACGAGCAGGGCGAGGGCCACCGCCACCAGCAGCACCGCCACGGCCCGCGCCTCGGCGAGATCCCGCTCCATCGCCGCGTAGATCGCCAGCGGCAAGGTGCGCGTGCGCCCCGGCAGGTTGCCGGCGAACAGCAGGGTGGCGCCGAACTCGCCGAGGGCCCGCGCCCAGGCCAGGGCCGCGCCGCCGACCAGCCCCGGCAGCGCCGCCGGCAGGGCGACCGCCGTCCAGGCGCCGAGGGGCCCCCGCCCGAGGGTGCGGGCGACGAGCAGCGCATCCTCGCTCACGCCGCGAAAGGCGGCCTGGGCCGTGAGCACGTACAGCGGCGCCGCGACGACGAGCTGGGCGAGCACCACCGCGGCCCTCGAAAAGGGCAGCGACAGGCCGGCGGCGGCGAGGGGCGCTCCGAGAAGCCCGTGGCGACCGAAGGTCTCGAGCAGCGCCACCCCCATCACCGCGGGGGGGAGCACCACCGGGAGCTGCACCGCCGCCACGACCCGCGGGTGTCGCCCCCGGGACAGCCACCAGGCGAGCGGGGTGCCGCCGGCGACGAGCAGCGCCGTCGCCAGGGCCGTCGTGCGGAGCGACAGGCCGAGGGCGGCGCGCGTGTCCGGCGCCGCGAGCGCCGCCCGCAGCTCCGCCGGACCCGTGCCCGCCACGAGCCCGACCACCGGGAGGACCAGCACGACGAGCAGGGGCAGGCCGGCCAGCAGCGCCAGCCGCCGGCCGCTCACGGCGGCGCCCCGAAGCCGTGCTCCGCGAGGATGGCCCGCCCGCGCTCCGAGACGAGGAAGGTCCGCCAGTCGTCGGCCAGGGCCGCGTCGCCGGCCACCAGGCTCACGTCGACGTAGCGGGCCGCCGGGGCGAGGTCGGCGGGCAGCGGCACCGCCCGCAGGGCGGGAAAGGCCGCCACGTCGGTGGCGTAGACGAAGGCGGCGTCGGCCTCGCCCATCGCCACCTTGGCGGCGACGAGGCGCACGTTGGACTCGCGGGAGACGACGTGCGCCCGCACGCCGGCGAGCCAGTTCGCGCCGTAGCGCGCCGCCGCCGCGTCGAGGAAGGCGGCGGTGTAGCGCCCGACGGGCACGCCGTCGTCCCCGACGACGATGCGCTCCAGGCGCGGCAGATCGCGGAGGTCGGCCCCGTCGGGCCAGTCCGCCTCGGGCGAGATCGCCAGCACCAGCGCGTTGGTCGCGAAGACGCGCGGGTCGCGGGCGAGGCCCTCGTCCACCAGCGCCCGCGCGTGGGCCTCGTCGGCCGAGGCGAAGACCTCGGCGCGCAGGCCCTGGCGCGCCTGGAGCGCGAGGGCCTGGCTGCCGGCGAGGACGAGGCGCGCGTCGGCGCCCGGGTGCTCGGCCTCCCAGGCCGCCTCGAGCTCGCCGAAGGCGTCGGTGAGGGAGGCCGCCGCCAGCACCGTCGGCCCCGCGGGCGCCGCCCGACCGCAGCCCGCGCCCAGCGCCGCACCCACCGCCAGCCACGCCCACCGCATGGTCTCCTCCGCCGCTGCCTCTACCCCGCGGCGGCCGGCCGCGCCGTCAGCAGCGCCCCTCCGGCGGCGGGACAGGCGCGTCGTCGGCCTCGGCGACCACGGCGAAGCGCGCCCGCTCCCGCTCGGCGTCCCGCTCCCGCTCCCAGCCCTCGCCCATGTGCCGGCCGGGCTCCACCCAGGCGACCATCAGCTCGGCCTCCCAGGCGTAGGGCCGGCCGTCGAGGCGCACCCGCCCCTCGGCGACGGCCCGGGTGGCGCCGAGCAGGGGCAGGTCGGCGAGGTCGCGCATCAAGGCCTCGAAGCGCCCCTGCACCGCCGGGTCGACGAAGCGGAACTCGTAGCGACAGGTGTAGGCGACGTGGTACCAGGACGGGCGCACGGCGACGCCGACGAGCCCCAGCCGCTCGGCCACCCGGCGCAGCAGTTCCCCGGCCTCGCGGGCCATGCCGAGCCCCGGGACCTCCTGCCCGGGCAACCGGGGCCGGTCGGCGGCGAAGCTCGCGAGGGGGTGGCGCAGGGTGAGCCAGTGGACGAACAGGAGGGGCGTCGTCTCCTCGTTCCCCTCCCCCGTTCCGGGCAGGCGCACCGCCTGCCGGGCCAGGATCTCCTCCATCAGCAGGTGCTCGCGCCCGGCGGCCCGGCCGTGGAGGCGCACCCGGTCGCCGAGGGCCACCCGCTCGATGGTCACGCGGAAGTCGTCGTAGCCCAGGCGGCGGACCTGCTGGAGGATGCCCAGGCGGGTGAGCGCCAGCTCGACCCCCTGCGCCGTGTAGAAGCCGAGGAGCCGCGGGCCGGAAGGGGCGGGCATCCCGAAGGCCTCGGCGAGGTCCGCCTCGGTCAGCCAGGGTTCGCCCTCGAGCTCCTCGCGGGAGAGGCGGCCGGCGACCCGGGCGAAGTGGCCGCGCAGGGGGTCGGCGCCCTCGGGGACCGGGCGCTTGCGGCCGGTGGCGAGGACGAGCCCGGTCCCGGCCAGGGGACGCCAGGAGCCGGGTCCGTAGCCGCCGCCGGGAAGCCACACCGCCGGGGTGTCGCCGAGCAGCCGGGCGACCCGCGCGTCGCGGTCCTGGGCGCCGGCCTCGCTGAGCGCCAGCTCGCCGAGGGGGTCCCGGTCGAGCACGTCACCGCCGGCCAGCACGAAGACCAGGGCGGATCGCGGCATCCGGTGCAGCAGCCCGTCCAGGGCCGCGAGGTACTCGGCATCTCCGCAGCCGGGGGGCAGGACCGTCTCGTCCACCTGCACCGCGTCCTCCGGGCGCGCCAGCGGCCCCCAGTCCACGGCGCTCAGCGAGCCCACCCACACCCGGCCGTCGCCGCGCAGGCAGTCCACCGTGCCGTCCGGCGGGTGCGCGTCGAGGTCGAGCACCGCCACCATGCCGGCGAAGCCCCCGGCGCGCAGGGCGGCGACGGCGATGGCGACGTCGTTCATCGCGCAGAAACCGCCGCCGCGGGCCCGGCCGGCGTGGTGGAAGCCGCCGAGCAGGTTGAGGGCCGGCCCCCCGCGGGAAAGGACGTGGCGGGCGGCCTCCAGGGTGCCCCCCACGGCCAGGCGCGCGGTGTGGACCACCTCGTCGACGGGCACGTCCCAGGCCTCGACGGTGAAGATCCGCGCCAGCTCCTCGGGGCGCATGAGCGATTCCAGCCAGGCGGGGTCGTGGACGCGAATCGCGTCCCGCCAGGACACGCGGGGGGGCTCGCGCAGGTCGGCCTCGTCCAGGGCGCCCGCCTCGAGGAGGTACCAGGCCGCCAGGTCGGCCCGGCGGGGCTCGATGCCGGTGCGCGCCGCGAGGGTGGTGATGGGAAGCCGGTAGTCCGGGCTCCACCAGGTCGGCAGCGACAGCCGCCGCCACCGCCGGGCGAGGCGGGTGGCGAGGCGCCGGGGCCAGCTCACGGGCCGGCCTCGTCGGCGAAGCGCGCCCGGAGGCGGTCGAGCTGGTCGGCCGGCACGTCGGCCGCCACGCGGCCGGCCTCGAGCATGAGGATGCGGTCGGCGACCCGCTCCAGGGTGTCGAGGACGTGGGTGGACAGCAGCACCGCCGCGCCCCGGTCCACGGCGGCGCGCAGGTGGCGGATCACCCGCTCGGCCGAGGGCGGGTCCAGCCCGTTGAGGGCCTCGTCGAGGAAGAGCACCGGCGGGCGGGCCACCATGGCGCAGGCCAGGGCCGTCTTGCGGCGCATCCCCTGCGAGTACTCGCGGATCAGGCGGTCGGCGTCCTCGCCGAGGCCGGCGATGGCCAGGCCCTCGTCCACGTCGCCGGCGCCGCGCACGCGGACGACGAACTCGATCATCTCCCGGGCGGTGAGGTACTCGTAGAGGCGGGGGTCCTCCGGGACGACGCCCATGCGCGCCCGGGCGGCGGCCGGGTCGGCGACGACGTCGACGCCGGCGACCTCCACCCGCCCTTCGGTCGGCGCCAGGCGGGTGGTGAGCACCGACAGGGTGGTGCTCTTGCCGGCGCCGTTCGGGCCGACGAGGCCGACGAACTCGCCGGCCCGCACCCGCAGGTCCACCCGGTCCACGGCGACCACCCGGCCGAAGACCTTGCGGAGCCCCTCGACGACCACCCGGTCCTCGCCGCCGCCCATCGATCGTCCCGTCACGCCAGGCCTCCCGTCACCGCAGCCCATACCACGAGGGCCGCCGGGCCGTAGACCCAGGCGCCGCGCTCCCGCCACCGCATCGCCGCCAGGGCGCCGAGGGCCGCCCCGAGGGCCGCGAGCAGCTCGCCGGCGAGGAGCGGCGCGAGGAAGGCGCTTCCCTGCCGGACCGCCAACGCCGCCGCCGGCGGCAGGAGCGCGCCCTGGGCGTAGAGGAAGGTGGCGACGGCCCGGGCCCCCGCCACGCGCCCCGGCCGCACGCCGAGGGCCGCGTCGAGCCAGGCGGGGTCGCCGGCGGCCATGCGGCTCGGGAGAAAGCCGAGAAACAGCGTCGAAGCGCCGCTCACGGCGATGACCCGAGCGGCGGCGGCCGGGTCGTCGGACCAGCCGGCCAGGGCGCCGAGCACCCCGAGGAGCCAGGCCCCGGTGGCCCAGGCGCGCAGGCCCCGCCAGCCGTGGCGCAGGGCCCGCAGCAGCTCGGGGCGGTCGCCGGCCAGCCAGTCGAGGTAGACCCGCCGGGCCTCGTCCGGCGCCTCGATGCCCGCGTACATGCCGTCGATCTCGGTGACCAGCGCCGTCGCCCGGAGCCAGGCGGCCGGGGCGAGCCGGCGGGCGACGCGGGCCCCGACCCACCCGAGGAACGGCGGCAGCGCGAGGAAGGCCCAGCCCGGCGCCCAGCCGCCCAGGGCCCAGCCCAGCGCCGAGGCCGCCAGGCCCACGGCGGCCCCGACCACCGCCAGGGCCGCCCCCGGGGCGTAGATGAAGGCGGCGTGCATGCGCGGGTTGTCGCCGCGGATCGCGTCCATGATCCGCGCCATCCGGGGGCTCAGGGCCGCGAGGATGCCGGCGAGGACGACGGCCTGGCCCACCCCCACCGCCGCGACGAAGGCGCCGCCGGCCAACGCGGCGAGCCCCGCCCACGCCGCGAGGTGCCCGGCCAGCGCCACCGGCAGCGCGAGGACCGCGCCGGCCACGGGCAGCCAGGCCCGCTCGACGAGGCCCCGGCGGGCGATGGCGGCGACGACGAGGTCGGCCCGCACCGGGTGCGCGTCGAGCACCGGCCGGTCCTCCCCACGCACGAGGTCGGTGAAGCCCTGGAGGAGCGCGGCGGCGGCGACGAGGGCCCCGAGGCGGAAGCCGAAGGCCGGCACCCCTTCCGCCACCGAACCGCCGTCGAGGAAGCGCAGGAGCACCGGCCGGGCCAGGGGGGTCGCGAGGGCCGCGCCGAGCAGGGGCAGGACCGCGGCGAAGCTGCGGCCCCGGCGCTCGCGCTGCCGGCGGTGCACCGCCGCGTAGGGGTTCGGGCCCGCCAGCCAGGCGGCGACCGGGCGCGCGGATGGGGTCGCGGGAGCCATGCCCCTCCCGTAGCGCGGCGTCACCGACGGTGGCGAGCCTCCGGGGGGCACGGGGGATGATGCGACACGGTTCCAGGCTCGTAACGCAGGCTCACGCGCGTTCGCGCCACCGGCTCACGCGCGGGCTCACGCCTCGACGCGCTCGCCCCGGGCGGAGTTCGTGAACGCCCGGGTGACGCGCACGCGCACCAGCCGGCCGACCAGGTCGAGGGAACCCGGGAAGTTCACCATCTTGAAGTCGCTGGTGCGCCCGGCCACCACGCCCTCGTCGTGGCGGCTCGGCCCCTCGACGAGCACCTCGACCTCGCGGCCGACCATCGCCTGGTGGGCGGCCAGGGACAGCTCCCGCTGGCGGGCCTGGAGGCGTTCGAGGCGGGCCTGGGCGACCTCCGGCGGCACCGCCTCGCCCCGGTCCAGCAGCTTGAGGGCCGGGGTGCCCGGCCGCGCCGAGAACTTGAAGGAGAAGCTGCCGTGAAAGCCGACGCGGTCGAGGAGGTCCATCGTCGCCTCGAAGTCGGCGTCGGTCTCGCCGGGAAAGCCGACGATGAAGTCGGTGGTGAGCGCGATGTCCGGCACCGCCTCGCGCAGGGCATCCACCAGGCGCAGGTAGTCGTCGCGGGTGTAGAAGCGCTTCATGCGCCGGAGCACCGCGTCGCTGCCCGACTGCACGGGCAGGTGGAGGTGCCGCGCCAGCACGGGCAGGTCGCGGTGGGCCGCCACCACGTCGGGCCCCATGTCGCGGGGGTGGCTGGTGGTGTAGCGCAGGCGCACGAGTCCGGGCACCTCGGCCACCGCCCGGAGGAGCTGGGCGAAGGTGCGCTCGCCCGGGGTCTTGAGCCCGTAGGAGTTGACGTTCTGGCCGAGCAGCGTGACCTCCTTCACGCCGCGCTCGACCAGGGCGCGCACCTCGGCCACCACCTCGGCGGAGGGGCGCGACAGCTCGGGGCCCCGGGTGGCGGGCACGATGCAGAAGGTGCACTTGTTGTCGCAGCCCTTCTGGATCGTGACGAAGCCGCCGACGCCGTGCTCGGCGTCCGGGTCGATCGCGTCGGCGAAGACGTAGCGGTCCCCGTCGAGGAAGCGCGTCTCGGCGAGGGGACGGCGGCGGGCCTCGTCCACCAGCTCGGCGATGCGCGGCACGGCGTCGGGTCCCATCACCAGGTCGAGCTGCGGGTAGCGGTCGAGGAGGTGGGTGCCCTCCTGCTGGGCGACGCACCCGGTGACGGCGACGAGGGCGCCGCGGCTGCGCTTGACCCGGAAGGCGTCGCCGAGGAAGGAGTGGACCTTGTGCTCGGGCTTCTCGCGCACGGAGCAGGTGTTGACGATGATGAGGTCGGCCTGGGCCATGTCGTCGGTGGGCTCGTAGCCGCGCTCGCCGAGCAGGGCGCGCATCTTGCCCGTGTCGTAGACGTTCATCTGGCAGCCGAAGGTGCGGATGTAGACGCGCGGCATCGCTTCCTCGCGGACGGGGGCCCCGGGGATCGGTGGCGTATATCCCGCTGCCCCGGCGGGGCGACGGCGGCGACGCGGGCATCGCCGAGGCGCCCGGCGCCGCCGCCCCCTACAGCCGCCGACTCACCGGCACCCACAGCACGCCGAACTCGGCGAGGCGGATGTCGGACTTCTCGAGCCGCACCCGGCGCTCCTCGGTGGCGGCGGCGAGGCGCTCGTGCTTCTCGCGAATGGCGGCGACCTTTTCGGCCAGCTCGTTCTCCAGCTCGTAGGCGTCGTTTTCGAGGCGAGCCAGCTCGGCCTTCGCCCGGGCGAGGCGGTCCTGGGCCCCGGCCACCTGCCGGCGGCGGCTGGCGACGCTCGTGAGGCTGCGGCGACGGCCGCCGAAGAAGGACCACACCGTCTCGGCCACGTTGACCATCTCCTCGGCCCGGCGCGACTTCACCACCCCCTCGAGCTCGCCGATCTTCTCCTGGGCGCGGGCGATGCGGTCCTCGAGGCGGTCGGCCTTGCGGGTGTAGCGGTCCTTGAGCTTCGCGACCTCCTCGTCGATGCGCTCCTCGATGGCGGCGGCCACCCGGGCGTCGAAGTCCTCGCGGCTCTCGCCGGCGCGGCCGTAGAGCCGCAGCTTCGGGTTCACCCACATGCCGGCGGTCTCCGAGCGGTAGACCTCGTCCACCACCCGCTTGCCCAGCGCCTTCAGCTCGCGCTCCTCGTCCATCCAGGGCGGCAGGGGGGCGAAGCGCCCGCCGTCGGGCGGCGACGGGAGCAGGTCGGCAGCGGCGAGATC
>WGAH01000291.1 GCA_015489145.1 Deltaproteobacteria bacterium | reverse complement strand
GCCTTCCTGTCGGCGCTGCGCGGCGAGGTCGACCTGGTGGTCGCCGCCTACCACGACCAGGGGCTGGTGGCGCTCAAGGCGGTGGAGTTCGGGCGCTCGGTGAACTGGACGCTGGGCCTGCCCATCGTGCGCACCAGCGTCGACCACGGCACCGCCGACGACCTGGTGGGCACCGGGCGGGCCGACCCGTCGAGCATGGAGGCGGCGCTGGGGCTGGCCCTGCACCACCGCCCTGGCGGTCTTCGGCCTCGGCTGAGCCCTACCCGCCGGCCCGCCGGGCGACGATGCGCCGGGCCAGCCCCAGCGCCGCCTCCATGCTCGACGGGTCGGCCCGCCCGGTGCCCACCAGGTCGTCGGCGGTGCCGTGGTCGACGCTGGTCCGCACGATGGGCAGGCCCAACGTCCAGTTCACCGAGCGCCCGAACTCCACCGCCTTGAGCGCCACCAGCCCCTGGTCGTGGTAGGCGGCGACCACCAGGTCGACCTCGCCGCGCAGCGCCGACAGGAAGGCCGTCTCGGCCGACACGGGCCCGCGCAGGTCCAAGCCCTCGGCCCGCAGCGCCTCGGCGGCCGGCGCCATGCGCTCGAGCTCCTCCCGGCCGAGCAGCCCCTCCTCGCCGGCGTGGGGGTTGAGCCCGCACAGGGCCACCCGCGGCGCGGCGAGGCCGAGGTCGCGGCGCAGGGCCTCCACCGCCACCCGCACGACGTGGCGCACCCGCTCGCCGGTGATCGCCTCGGGCACCGAGGCCAGCGGGCGGTGCGTCGTGAGCAGCGCCACGCGGAGCTTCTCGCCGGCAAAGGCCATCACCGGCCGATCCACGCCGCAGAGGTGCCCCAAAAACCCGGTGTGGCCGGGGAATGCGAAGCCCTGCCGCGCCAGCCGCATCTTGTGGATCGGCCCGGTCACCAGGGCCGCCGCCCGGCCGTCGAGGCAGGCCAGCGCCCCGAGGCGGATCGCCGCCACCTCGGTGGGCTCGTCCTCGTCGCCCGGGTCGAGCACCGCCACCGCGTCTCCGGCCGGCCGCGGCGCGTCCACCGCCCGCAGCGGCAGCCCCACCGCCCGGTTGGCGGCGTCGAGGGCCGAGCGCCGCCCCACCAGCACGAGGTCGTCCCAGCCGCTCCGGGCCACCGCCCGCAGGGTCACCTCGGGGCCGATGCCCATGCCCGGCGTCACGACGAGGGGCGCGGCCACCGCGGCTACTCCTCGAGCTTGATCACGACGGCCGCCTGCCGCCGCGCCCGCGCCGTCCACTCCTGGATCTCCTCGTCGATGCGCGCGGCGTAGACCTCCTGGAAGAGCTGGTCGCGCATGGACTCGAAGGAGGGGGCGGCCTCGGTTCGCATCTCGAAGACGTGCAGGATGAAGATGCCCTGGGGCGTCTCGACGGGGTCGCTGGTCTGGCCCGACTCGAGGGCGAAGGCCGCCCGGTCGAGGGCGCCGACCAGCTCGCCCTCCTTGTAGGTGCCCATGTGGCCGCCCTGGGCGCCATAGGGCCCCTCGTCGACCTCGGCGGCGACCTGCTCGAAGGGCTCGCCGGCGCGAATGCGGGCCAGGGCGGCCTCGGCGCGCGCCCGGGCCCGGGCGTGGTCGGGGTCGTCGGGCCCGAAGGCGATGAAGATCGCCCCCAGGTCGGCCTCGCGGGGGAGCTCGGCCTCGCGGACCTTGCGCCGCCAGGCATCCTTGAGCTCGTCCTCGTCCACGGTGATGCGCGGGCGGATCACCGCCTGGGTGAACTTCATCTGCCGAAGGTTCTCGCGCAGCTCCTCGCGGTACTGCGCCCAGGGGATGCCGCTGACCTCGACCTCGGTGCGAAGGTTCTCGCGGTCGAGCCCGTTGCGGCGCGCGATGTCGTCGATGGTGCGGTCGAGCTCCTGCTCGGTGACGTCGAGCCCGAGGCGCTTGACCTCCTGGCTGATCAGCGCCCGCTGGATCAGGGTGTCGAGCACCTCGAGCTCGGCCTTGCGCCGGCCCCGGGGCCCGGCCGCCTCGGCCGCCTGCTCGATGTAGTCGCCGCCGAGCTCGTAGACCTCGGACAGCGTGATCACGTCCTGGTCCACCACGGCCGCCACCCGGTCGACCAGGGCCGCCGCGGCCGGGCGCGCGAACAGCGCCAGGGCGAGGATCAACCCGCCCAGGCGCCCGACGATCCCGGCCGCCCCGGGCCGGGCGGCGGAACCGCGCATCACTCGGCGCCCTTGCCCCCGGCTTCCGCCTTGGCCGCGCCGGGCTTGGCGCCCACCGCCGGGTTGATGGCGAAGCCCGGACCCAGCGCCCGCCGCGCGCTCTTGACCTCGAGGGCGGCCAGCTTGTCCTGGTTGATCTCGATGTTGGCGCCCTGCCGCAGCTTGGCGACGTACTGCTCGTACATCTCCTTGAGCTTCTCGTTCTTGACCTTGCGGAGCACGCTGCCCTTCATCTGCTGGAAGGTGCGCTCCACCCGCTCGCGCTTGTTGGCGACGAACAGGATGTTGTAGCCCTCGCTGGTCTTGAAGGGCTCGCTCAGGGTGCCGACCTCCATCGAGAAGGCCTTGTCGACCACCTCGGGGTCGAGGCCGGGCTTGCCGGTGCGGGGCACGAAGCCGACGTCGCCGCCGCGGCGGCGGTACGGGTCCTCGGAGAACTTGGCGGCGAGCTCCTTGAACTTGTCCGGATCGGCCTTCAGCTCCTTGTAGATGCGCTCGGCCTCGGCCTTGGCGTCGGCCTCGCTGCGGTCCTCGCCGACCTTGATGAGGATGCGCTTGATCTGGACCTTCTCGGGGACGACGAACTCGTCCTTGTGGGCCTCGAAGTACTCCTGGAGCTCCTGGTCGGTGAAGTCGGAGTTGCGGACGCTGGAGTAGACCTCCTGGCGCAGCAGCGTGTTGACCATCACCTTCTGGACCTTCGGGTCCTTGTCGAGGCCCTTTTCGAGGGCGGCCTTGTAGAGCAGCTTCTCGTTGACGAGCTGGTCGAGGACCTCCTGCTTTTCCTCCAGCGAGAGGGTGTCGCCCTCGGCCGGCTGCTTGCGGGCGGCGGCCTGCTCGAATTCCTTGCTGCCGATGGGGATGCCGTTGACCGTGGCGAGGACCTCGCCGATGTCCTGGGATTCGGCCGCGGCGGCGCCGCTGGTCGCGCTCGCCGAGGTCGAGGCGCTGCCGCCATCGCAGGCGGCGAGCGCGGCGAGCAGGGAGAGGATTCCGAGATTGAAGGTACGCATCACAGCCTCCGGACCACCGTCTTCCACGTAGCGGCGTTGCATAGCACGCCCCCGCGACCGGCGCCAAGCCGCCGACGGCGACGCCTTCCCCGGGGACCGCCGGCGCCCCGCGGTGCCGACAGCCGCCCGCCGGCGACATAGGTGAGGGAGGCCGGGCAGGCCCGCCCGGTCGCCGCGTCCTTCCCGGAGGCCCGCGCGATGCCCCGCGCCCCCGCGATCCCGATCCTCGCCGCGTTCCTGTCCCTCGCCGCCCGAGCCGGCACGGTGGTCGTCGAGGCCGCCGTTCCCACCGAGATCACCCTCGGGGGCCAGCCGGTTGTGCAGACCTTCGGGCCGGCGGTCGTCTCGCTGCCCGACCTTCCCGGCGGCCGCCAGGTGTTCGTCGTCTGGCGCGAGGGGCGATCCCAGCCCCTTCCGGTGGAGGTGCCCGAAAAAGGCCGCGTCCGCCTCCTCGTCGGCGCGCAGCTCGACGGTGGGCGGCGCGGCATCGGTCGGGGG
>WGAH01000290.1 GCA_015489145.1 Deltaproteobacteria bacterium | reverse complement strand
GACGGGGCGCGCGCCAGCCGCCGCGCGGTCCCGGGAGGAGAAGCGATGTCCCAGGTGAACGCCGTCGGCGCCCGCGGAACGGGGCCCGGAGGCTACGTGCCCGGCGCCAGCCACGGGTGGATGGTCTTCGAGGCGGCGCGCTTCGTGCTGATCCACGTCGCCGCCATCGCCGGGACGTGGGTTTTCGGCCTCACCCCGGCGGTCGTCGCCTGGGGCGTGGCCCTCTACATCGTCCGCATGTTCGGCGTGACGGCGGGCTACCACCGCTACTTCTCCCACCGCACCTTCGAGACCTCGCGCCCGTTCGCCTTCCTGCTCGCCTTCCTCGCCGAGACCAGCACCCAGCGCGGCGTGATCTGGTGGGCGAGCAACCACCGGCACCACCACCGCTACGCCGACCGCCCCGAGGACCTGCACTCGCCGGCGCGGCACGGCTTCCTGCACGCCCACGTCGGCTGGCTCTTCGACCGCGCCAACCGGGTGAAGCGCAACAACGTCGCCGACCTCGAGCGCCGCCCGGAGCTGGCCTGGCTCGACCGCCACTGGATGGTGCCGCCGACCCTGCTCGCCGCCCTGAGCCTGGCGCTGTTCGGCTGGCCCGGCCTGTTCGGCGGCTTCCTGCTCAGCACCGTGTTCCTGTGGCACGGCACCTTCACGATCAACTCGCTCAGCCACGTCTTCGGCAGCCGCCGCTTCGACACCCCCGACACGAGCCGCAACAACCCGCTCCTCGCCGTGCTCACCCTGGGCGAGGGCTGGCACAACAACCACCACCACGACATGCGCGCCTGCCGGCAGGGCCTCGCCTGGTGGGAGTTCGACCCGACCTGGCGGGTGCTCAAGATCCTCGAGGGCATCGGCCTGGTCTGGAAGCTCCGCCCCCATCGCCCCGAGGACCGGGCGCGGGTGAGCCGGGCGCCGGCCTGAGGCGCGGCGCCGGAGGTCGCGCCGGGTGCTTCCTCCCGGACGGGTGCGGGCCGAGGACGACGCCGCCGCCCTGCTTCTCGCGCATCGGTGCGCCGCGGCCCGCCTCCTCGGGAAACGTACCGAGGCCGCATAGGCACAACAACCCCGCCGATCCCCCACCCGACCCGAGCGCGCGGAGGACCGGAACGGGCGATGAAGTGGGTGAACGATGAACGGAGGTTCCCCGATGGCCCGCTACGAAAACCACGCCCGCGCCCCCTACGGCCTGTACGTCTCCACCCGCCCCGTCGACGCCCGCTTCGTCGGCGCCGAGGGGGAGCGCCTCGACGGCATCGAGGGCGCGACCTACCGCCGCATCCCCACCCCGCTGGCCGTGCTCCTCGCCCCGGTCTTCGGCGGCCTGTTCGTCATGGCCTTCCCCGTCGTGATCTTCGCCGCCATCTTCACCGCCATCGCCCGCATGGTCGGCGCCGGGGCCCGGGAGGCCGCCACCTCCACCGCCCGGGTCGCCACCGCCCGCTACGCCACCGCCGCCGCCTTCGTCGACGGGAAGGGCGAGGACCGCCCCGAGGGCACCGAGGAGGAGCTGGCCGACCTCGAGGCCGAGGTGGCCGACCGCCGCCGCGACGCCTGACCCGCCCCGGGTTCGCCCGACCGGCGGCCTCCTCCGGGGGGTCGCCGGCGCGTCGTCGGGGGATCAGCCGTGGCCCGCCGAGGGGTCGCGGGTGCCGAGGAGGGGGGCCGCGGCGAACACCCCGGCGGCGACGAGGTAGCCGACCCCGATGCGCCAGGCGCCGGGGCCGAGGGCGAGGGCCGTGTCGGCGAAGCCCCAGCTCCAGCCGTGGATGATGCCGGTGAAGGTGAGGAGGGCGGCGACGACGAACCACAGCGCCGCCCGGCGGAAGCGGCCCTCGATGACCTCGACCGTCGCGCCGGCCAGGAGCATGGCCGTGAAGATGAAGCCCTGCTCCAGCGAGAACAGGCCGTCGCTGAACACGCTCTCGCGCTCGGTCAGCGCCCGGCCCAGGGCCTCGCCGAAGACGCCGAGGTCGGCCTGGCCCGTCGCCTCGGCCGCCACCGCGCCGGCGGCCCGGGCCCCGGACTTCACCATGAGCGCCCCCCAGGCCGCCACCCCGGGCAGCAGGCCCACGACCACCGCCGGGGCGTGGCTCCGCGGCGTCGCCTGGAAGGCCTGGGCGGCGATGACCAGGCCGATCCACAGGACGATGGCCATGCCCGCCTCGATGGGCACCGCCCAGGCGACCCAGGCCACGGTGCCGGTCAGCGCGATGATCGTGACGAACACGGCGTTCATCCACGAGTAGCCGACGCGGGCGCCCAGGCCCTTCCAGCCGGGGTGGCCGATGTAGATCGTCGTCGGGAAGCACGACCCGAACAACGCCGCGGCGATGGTGCCCAGGCCGTTGGCCGCCAGCGAGGGCGTCGTCGGGTAGCGGTCGCCCGCGGCCTCGGCGGAGTCGAGGTTCTGGAGGGAGCCGACGACGTTGAACAGGCCCATCGGCAGGATGACGCTCAGGTAGGCGAGGCCGTAGCCGGAGCCGAGGGCCTCGACGAGGTCGCCGATCACCGGGACGGGCAGGTGCAGCCCCGCCGCCGCCGGCCGCGCGCCCACCGGCGCCACCCCGAGGGCCCAGGCCAGGGCCGTGCCGAGGGCCACCGCCACCAGGCCGCCGGGCACGCCGCCCCGGAAGCGCAGGTGGCCGAAGTAGACGAGGAAGACCACCGCCAGGGTGGACAGCCCGACGATGGGGGCGGCGAAGGTGCGAAAGACGAAGGGCATGCTGATCAGCGTCAAGGCGATGCCCGCCAGCGTGCTGAGCAGGGCGGCGCGGGGCACGCGGCGGCGCAGCCAGTCGGCGACGAAGGCCCCGCCGAACTCGATGAGGCCCGAGCCCAGGGCCGCGACCAGCCCGGCGTGCCAGGCCGCCCGGGCATCCCCGGTGGCGATCTTGACCGGAAGCATCACCAGGAAGACGTAGGCGAAGACGCTCGGCGTGTTGATGCCGTAGGGAAGGGCGCACACGTCGTCGCGCCCCTCCTCGCGGCCGAGGCGCATCGCCTGCCAGGCGTAGAAGACGTTGCCCACGACGAGGCTGACGGCGACGGCGGGAAGGACGCGCCCGTAGAGCAACTCGTCGGGAAAACCGAGCACGACGCGGCAGAGCACGTCGATGAGCAGGAGCTGGACGAGGTTGTCGAGGGCCAGGCCGAAGAAGCCGTCCACGTCGCCGCGGACGAACCAGCGCGGTGCCGCCATGTCGCCTCCAGGGGGGCGATGCTACACCGGCGGCCGGCTGGGAGAGGTGAGGGTCGGGGGCCCGACAGGGGAATTCGCGGCCGGGCGTAACGGGCCGGATCGGGCCCCGTTGTCGAGGGGGTGAGCAACCCACGGAGGAGGTGGCCCCATGACCCGACACTGGATTCCCCTCATCGCGCTGCTGGTGGCCTGCAAGGGCAAGGACGCCGGCGACGACACCGGAAAGATCGCCCCCGCCGACGTCGACGGGGACGGCTACACCAACGACGTCGACTGCGACGACTACGACGCGAGCGTGCACCCCGGCGCCGACGAGGTGTGCAACGGCATCGACGACGACTGCGACGGGAGCGTCGACGAGGATCCGGCCCTCGGCTTCGCCTTCTACGAGGACGCCGACGGCGACGGCTACGGCGACGCGTCCACGGAGGTGGTCGCCTGCGACCCGCCGAGCAGCAGCTCGGTGCTCGTCGCCGGCGACTGCGACGACAGCGCCGCGAGCGTCCACCCGGGCGCCAGCGAGACGTGCAACGACGTGGACGACGACTGCGACGGGGACATCGACGAGTACGCCATCGACGCCCTCCCCTGGTACACCGACGCCGACGGGGACGGCTACGGCGACAACGCCACGATGGTGCTCGCCTGCGAGCAGCCCTCGGGGACCGTCGCGAACAACGGCGACTGCGACGACGCCCACGCCGAGGCCCACCCGGGCGGCGAGGAGGTCTGCGACTCCCTCGACAACGACTGCGACGGCACCGTGGACTTCGAGTTCACCGTCGGCGTCCACTTCCCGACGATCCAGGACGCCATCGACGCGGCGTCCGACGGCGACATCGTGTGCGTCCCGCCGGGGGACTACCCCGAGAACGTGGATTTCCTCGGGAAGAACGTCGAGGTCTACGGCTACGGGGGAGCGGAGCAGACCGCGATCACCGGCGACGGCACCGGGCCGGTGGTGACCATCGCGAGCGGCGAGGGTTCCCACGCCTGGCTGCACGGCTTCACGATCACCGGCGGCGCGTCCGACGCCGGCGCGGGCATCTACGTCGAGGCCTCCCAGCCGACCCTCGAGGACCTGGTGGTCGAGGGCAACACCTGCGCCTCCCCGGCGAGCGGCGCCTGCAAGGGCGCCGGCGTGGCCCTCGTCGACGCGGCGGCGAGCCTCTCGAAGGTCGAGATTCGCGACAACACGGCGGAGGCCGACGAGGTGTGCGGCGGCGGGCTCTACGTCGGCATCACCTCCGCCTCCGGTTCCTCGGCGGTGAGCCCCGAGCTGACCGACGTGTCGCTGCTCGACAACAGCGCCGTCGCCATCGGCAACCTGGGCGCCGGCGGCGGAGCCTGCTTCGAGTGGCCCGCCGGCCTCTACAACCTCTACCCGACCTGGGACGGCGGCACGGTGGCCGGCAACACCGTCGAGAACGGGAGCACCGCGGCGGTGGGCGGCGGCATCGCCCTGGTCGGCGACGGCTACGCCAACATCCAGGCGATGCACCTGTTCGTGGCCGACAACGTCGCCACCGGCTTCGACGCCAGCGGCGGCGGCCTGGGTCACCACGGCGACGGCTCCGGGGCGTGGGTGCAGGTCTACAACTCGGTCTTCGCGAACAACGCCGCGACGGGTGAAACCGCGGTGGGCGGCGGCGTCGGCCTCGGCACCTACGCCAACCTCAACGTGATCCACGCCGACTTCGTCGGCAACGAGGCGGCGACCGCCGGGGGCGCGGTGGGCTTCGCCGGCGTGGACTACGCCTACGGCGACATCACGGCGGCCAACCTGGTCTCCAACGACGCGCCGGACGGCTCGGCCTTCGGCTGGGTGGACGACCCCGCGTATTTCCAGGTGGGCTACTCCAACCTCTACGACAACGCGGCGCCCGAGGCGACGGATCCGACCCGGGTCTACACCTACGCCAGCATCGCCGCCGACCCGCTCTACCTCGACACGAGCGCGGCCTCGGCGGTCGACTGGGACCTGCACCTCGACCCGTCGAGCCCCAGCGTCGACCCGACCGACTACTACGACTACGACGTCGACGGCACGCCGGGCGACATCGGCGCCTACGGCGGCTCCTACGGCGCCGGCTACCACGACCACTGGAACTGAGGCACCGCCACCCGCGCCCCCGGGCGCCTCGCCGGCTCGGCCGGTCGGGGCGCCCGCTTCGCGTCCGGGCCGTCGAGCCGTGGGCACGTGTAACGGGCGTGAGCAGGCCCCGTTTTCCCGGAGGTGAGCTTCGAACGAAGGAGGAAGCCCCCATGACCCGACCCTGGATTCCCCTCATCGCGGTGCTGGTGGCCTGCAAGGGCAAGGATGGCGCCGACGACACGGGAGGCGGCTCCCCCGCCGACCGCGACGGGGACGGCTACGCCAGCGACGTCGACTGCGACGACTTCGACGCGAACGTGCACCCCGGCGCCGACGAGGTCTGCAACGGCCGCGACGACGACTGCGACGGCACCGCCGACGAGGACCCGGCCCTCGGCTTCGCCTTCTACGAGGACGCCGACGGGGACGGCTACGGCGACGACGCCACGGAGGTGCTCGCCTGCGCCCCGCCGAGCGGCAGCGCGGTGCTCGTCGCCGGCGACTGCGACGACGGCGCCGCGAGCGTCCACCCGGGCGCCGGCGAGACGTGCAACGGGGTCGACGACGACTGCGACGGGGACATCGACGAGCAAGCCGTCGACGCCCTCCCCTGGTACACCGACGCCGACGGGGACGGCTACGGCGACGACGCCACGATGGTGCTCGCCTGCGACCAGCCCTCGGGGGCCGTCGCGAACGGCGGCGACTGCGACGACGCCCACGCCGAGGCCCACCCGGGCGGCGAGGAGGTCTGCGACTCCCTCGACAACGACTGCGACGGCACCGTGGACTTCGAGTTCACCGTCGGCGTCCACTTCCCGACGATCCAGG
>WGAH01000289.1 GCA_015489145.1 Deltaproteobacteria bacterium | reverse complement strand
ACCCAGCCCGTGTCCTCGGCGACAGAAAGCGCGTAGTCGGCGTCGTCGGCCAGGGCGGTGACCGCCAGCACCTCGCCCGGCCCCAGGCGCACCGCCTCGGCCGGGCCGTCGGGGCCGGCCAGCACCACCTCGCCCTCGCCCCGCACCACCACCGGCGCCGCCGCCTCCCAGTAGTGCGTGCCGAGGTAGGGCAGCGTTCCCGAGCCCGGCACCTCGCCCTCGGTGACGGGGGGCTCGTAGAGGTCGCTCTCGCGCATCTGCTCGTTGCCGTAGTCCCCCGAAAACCCGCCCCAGACCTCGTCGACGGCGAGCCCGCTGCCCACCTCGACGATGCCGTCCCAGGTCTCGCCGGAGCGGTCCTCGCCGGCCTCCCAGATCGCGAGCATCGTGCCCGGCTCCCGGTCGTCGAGCCAGGCGTTGAGGAGGAACATGCCGTACTGGTGGCTGTTCACGGTGCTGTCGTAGCGGAGGTCGGGGGCGGTGGCGTACCACTCGCTCGTGTACTGGTGGCCGTCCCAGTCGGGGTTCGCCAGCTCGGCGGAATGCGTCGCGGACGCCTCCCAGTACCAGGTCTCGGCGTCGGTGCCCGTGTCGTCGGGGCCCCACGGGCGCATCCCGAACTGGATGGCGTGCATGAACTCGTGGGCCGACAGGGCCGACCAGAAGGACGAATCGTAGGCGTAGTCCGGGTTCAGGTAGATCACCGGGTAGCCGTCGGGGTAGTCGGCCGTGTAGTACTCGACGGTGTAGCCGGTGGTGGCCCCGAGGGAGGGGTCGAGAAGCACCCAGACGTAGTAGAGGTCGCTGCCCACGGGCGCCGGCCAGCCCTGCTCGTCGAGGAAGGCGGTCCAGGCCGTCTCCAGCGCCACCCCCGCCGCCGTCGCCGCCGCCGGGTCGACGGAATCGTCCCACCAGTTGATCGTGAAGTTCGTCGTCTCGACGTGGTGGGCGTAGTTCGAGCCGTAGATCGCCTTGCCGGCGCTCATCGCCCGACCCGCCGGCGGTCGCGGGCGGCCGTCGAGCTCGGGCGGCGGCGCCGCCGACACCGGGCTCGGGCGGCCGGCGATGGCCCGCATCGCCTCCGGCGTCGCGCAGCGGAGGCGCGGCCCGGCCAGCGCCCCGGGCGAACCCGCCAGGAGCGCGAGGGCAGCCGTGAAGACCGGGGCGGGCATGGGCACCTCCGCCCCCAGCCTACCCCGACGCCCCCCCGTTGGAAGCGCCCTCCACCGGGAAGGGATCGGCCGGCTCGGCCGACAGCAGGGCGGCGGCGGAAACCCAGCCCTTGCGCTCGTCGGGCAGCACGACCAGCGCCTCGCCGTCGTCGCGCTCCGCCACCCGCACCACCGCCCCCTCGTGCAGGCGGAACAGGTCCACCCCGCCGGGGCCCGGGGTGCTGCGGGCCACCACCTCGTCCACCACCACCACCGCCTCGGGCGGGCGGCGGGCGGCGGCCCAGGTCGAGGCCGCCAGCAGCGCCGCCAGCACCCCGGCCACCGCCGACTCCCAGCCCCAGCGCGCCCCGCCGCGCAGGCGCCGCACCAGGGCCGCAAGCAGGGCGAGGCCGCCGAAGAAGCCGGCGAGCAGCGCGCTCTCGCGCAGGCTCAGGAACTCCTGCCAGAAGAAGAAGCCCGGCGCGTCCTCGACGGGTTCCAGGCGGTCGCGGGTCTCGCGCAGGGCCCGGGCGAGGTTGGCGGCGATGTCGCCGTCGCGGGGGGCGAGGCGGTGGCCGCGCCGCCAGGCGGCGATGGCGGGACCCCGCCGGCCCAGGCGGTAGAGCGCGTTGCCGAGCCCGTGGTAGACGGCCGGATCGCGCCCCCCCTCGTCGAGGGCCGCGACGAAGTGCTCCACCGCGGCGGCGTGGTCCCCGGATCGCTCGGCGGACACGCCGGCCTCGAAGTCGGCCTGCGCGCCCGCCAGGGCCGCCGTCGCGAACAGCAGGGCGATCACCGCGCACCTCCCTCGCGCACGAAGGCGGCCACCCGGGCCTCGAGGTCGGCAGGCGCCGCGCCGCCGCCGTAGCGCGCCGCCTGCAGGCCGTCGTAGAGGTCGGCCAGGCCGAGCTCCTCCATCGCCGCCCGGTCCACCGCCGGGGCCGGCCGCCCCAGGCGCAGGCCGGCGGCCTCCCGCAGCACCGCCTCCAGCTCGGCGAGGCGCTCCGCCGGGTCGCTCGGCAGCTCGGCCAGCCGCCGCCGCAGCCCGACCCAGGGGTCCGGCCGCCGCCGCCGCCACCAGCCGAGCCCCCAGGCCGCCGCCAGCCCGAGCCCCGGCACCGCCACGAGCGCCACCGCCCACGGCAGGGCCGCCCGCAGGGTGCGGTCGCCGACCCGCGCGTCGCCGCGCACCGGCAGGATGTCGTCGCCCAGCGACTCCACCGCGCGCCGGCCGTCGGTCGCCCCGGCGAAGCTCGTCACCTGCCCGCCGCCTTCGCCGGGCGTCACCTCCAGCACGACGGGATCGGTGCGGAGCGTGCGGTAGCGCCCGGCCGCCGGGTCGAAGACCGTCACCGCGACGGGCGCCACCTCGACGCGCCCCTCGCGCTCGGGCACGATGGCCCGCCGGAAGTGGGCCCGGGCGACGAAGCGGCCGTCCACGACCTTCGCCGTCACCTCGGGCTGGTCGTCGTAGACCCGGTAGCCCGCGTCCTCGGGGGCGCCGGGCAGCGAAAAGCCCGACAGGGTGCCGTCGCCGGTGAGCACCACGTCCAGGGTCACCGAGTCGCCCAGGGCCACGCGGGTGGCGCTCGGCGTCGCCTTCAAGGCGAAGCGCCCCACCAGCCCCGAGAAGTCCGCCGGCCGCCCCTCGGCGGGCAGGGGACGCACCTCCACCGGGATCGGGTCGGTGCTCAGCGTCTCGGTGCGCGTGTCCACCGGCCGCCCGAAGAAGGCGTCCCGCCACGGGTCGCGGCCGCGGCGCGGGCGGTTCACCGGCACCTGCACCGTGAGCACCGCCGGCGGGATCACCCGCTGGCCGGCCCCCACCGCCACCAGGGGCACGACGACCTCCTCGACCTGCACCGCCTCGCCATCCTCGGTGAGCGTGTAGTCGCGCTGGGCGGTGTCGGCGGTCTTCTCCTCGACGAAACCGTCCCAGGTGGGCGGGCTCCAGCGGGCGTCGGCCACCTGTCCGCGGTGCCGGTAGCGGAAGGTGTAGGTCACCACCTGCCCCAGGTAGGGCCGGGTGTCGCTCAGCTCGGCCGTGACCGAGGCGTTTCGCGCGTCCTCGGCGGTGCGCGGGCGGACGTGCACGGTGATCGGGTCGGCGTGGAGGGGCTGGCCGTCCACCACCACGTCCACCGGCCCCACCTGCCAGTCGCCCGCCTTCAGCGCCGTGAGCGCGTAGGAGTAGCGCACCGTGCGGGTGGACTTGAAGTTGACGATCATCTGCGAGGTCTGCTGCCCCTCGTAGGCGACCCGCAGCCCCTCGCCCACCGGCACCTCCGGCGGCCCCGCGGGGCGGCCGTTCACCACCTGCACGTCGAGCCCCACCGACTGCCCCACCGCCAGGTCGCGGGTGTCGACGGCCATTTCCAGGCGCGCGGCCAGGGCGGCGGTCACGAGGGCGAGCAGCAGCGCGATCACCAGTCCTTCCCTCCCCGGGAACGCGGGGCCCGGACCCTGGGACTACCCTCCTGCACGCCGTCGAGCAGCCGCTTCGCCTCGTCGGGGGACATCTCGCCGGCCGGCGCCAGGGTCCCGGCCTCGGAAGCCGACCCGGTGTCCGAGCCGCCCTCGCCCCCCACCGCCTCGATGTCGCCCTCGTCCCGGTCGGGTTGCTCCTCGTCCTGCCCGGCGCCGGCGGGCTCGCCGGTGGTGCCGTCCTCCGGGAGCCGGGTGGCGCCCTGCTGC